>JAZURB010000287.1:0-4171 GCA_045605945.1 Acutalibacteraceae bacterium | reverse complement strand
TGGTGAGATAGCCGTTAAAGCCGATATCGCGCAGCGCGTTGAGATACTTGTCGAAATCGACATGACCTTCGCCCAGCGGCGTCTCAAGGTAATAATCGGCAAGACGCAGATCTTCGATGCCGCCGTCCGCGAAGAAATCATAAATCACCTGCGGATCGGTCTTTTTGATCATCACGCCGTCTTTAGCGTGGGTGTGCACGATGTAATCCTTGAGAAGATAGACTGCTTCTGCAGGATCTTGATCGGTGACCATAACGAAGTTGGCGGGGTCAAGGTTAACACCCATACCTTTGCAGCCGAGACTGTCAAGGAACTCTTTAAGCACGACGGCTTTTTCGGGACCGGTTTCGATCGCAAAACGCATGCCCTTCGCTTCGGCATACATGCCGAGCTCGCGGCAAGCATCCTGCATCACCTTATAGCGTTCGCAGGTCTTGTCCTCGGGAATAACACCGATATGCGTCGTCAGCACACGTGCGCCGAGCGTTTCGGCGATGTCCGCAATTTGCTTGGAGATGGCGATTTTCTTGGGATTGTCCGCTGCTCTGGCAAAGCCGTGGCCGCCCAGGTCAGCACAAACCGCCGAGATTTCCAGCTCGTTATCAGCGAGGATTTGCTTCACCTCGTTGATTTTATCTTCGGTCATGTTTTCGGGTGCAAGTTCGCCTTCCACCATGTACATTTGGATACCGTCCGCGCCCAGAGAATGAGCGATTTCCACATTGGTTTTGAAATCCTTGCGGAAACTGTCAACAATGATACCCAGTTTAAAGTCTTTCATAGGTCTCAGTCCTTTCACAGACAGAAATTAAAGAAGCACACGCTCCTAGTTTGTATTTTATACAATTTACGGGCATTTGTAAACCCTTTTCGGGAAAATCAAGCAGAATTTTGCGCGGAATTTTCAATATTTTTTGTAACATTCGAAAAGGAGGGGATACTACCGCTTATCCCGCCGAAATTTCCGCAAAAAATGTAAAATAGCGGTTGCGAACGGTGCGACAATTTGGTATAATAGTTTAGAATATGCAGAAACTAGGAGGGGTTTGCTTTGAATGTGACTTTGATTGCGCACACGCCCGACCCGGAGAAGGTCGTGGCGGCGGCCGCCAAGCTGTGTTACAGCAGCAGTGATGTGCAAACGCTTATGGATAATTTAACGCCCGAAAAGGTGGAGCGCTTTGTGCATATGTTGGCGTCTTACGGACACGAAAGCCCTGTTGAGCATGTAACCTTCACTTTTGGCATTGAGGGCATTTCTCGCAGTTGTACGCATCAGCTTGTGCGTCATCGCATTGCCTCTTACAGTCAAAAAAGCCAACGCTATGTCAGCGAGAAAGGCTTTGAATATGTAACACCCCCGCAGATCGCGGAAACCCCTGAGGCATTGGCTTGTTATGAACAAGCCATGGCGCAGGCGAGCGATGCGTACAATGCGCTGGCCGATATTCTTGAGGAACAGCAGTACCGTAAGATGATTGCTGAGGGCAAGGATGAGAAAACGGCAGCATCGGCTGCGCGTAAAGCCGCGATCGAGGATGCGCGGTTTGTGCTTCCGAACGGTTGCGAAACCAAAATTATCGTGACCATGAATGCGCGCTCGCTTATCAATTTCTTTCATCACCGTTGCTGCAACCGTGCGCAATGGGAAATTCGTGCCGTTGCGCAGGAAATGCTGGCGCTCTGCCGCGAGGTTGCTCCCGCGCTGTTCAGCGCTGCGGGTCCGTCTTGCTTGAACGGACCTTGCCCCGAAGGTGCGATGACCTGTGGGAAAATCAAAGAAATGCGTGCGCGTTACGGCACGGCGAAATGAGGGAAGCATTATGGGAAAACTGATCGTGCTGGACGGATTGGACGGTAGCGGCAAAAGCACGCAGCTGGAAGCGCTTGATGCGTGGATGACTGCGCAGGGTATTGTGCATAAAGTGATATCTTTCCCCGATTACAAGCAACCTTCTTCCGCGTTGGTACGCGGCTATTTGGCGGGGGATTTCGGATCGACCCCCGATGCGGTCAATGCCTATGCGGCTTCATCGTTTTACGCGGTGGATCGCTATGCGAGCTATAAACAGTTCTGGCAGGAGGCGTATGAAAACGACACCGTTATTTTGGCGGCGCGGTATGCAACCTCTAACGCCATTCATCAAATGTCCAAGCTTCCGCAAACAGAGTGGGACGGTTACCTGGCGTGGCTGCGGGAGTATGAATACCGTTTGCTCGGTCTTCCCGCACCCGATTTGGTGATCTTTCTCGATATGCCGCCTGAGGTATCCCAAAAGCTGATGACCTCGCGGTATGACGGCGACGAAAGCAAGAAGGATATCCATGAACGCGACCGTGCGTATTTGCTCACCTGCCGTCAATCGGCGCTGTATGCTGCCGAGAATGACAACTGGCAGGTGGTGCCGTGCGCCGAAGGGGATGCGCCGCGTACCATCGCGGATATTACCGCATCGTTGGTGGCGCTTGTCGAAGGTGTGCTGTGATGCTGCAACCGCGTTATGCAACACATGCGGACGCAGAGATGATGCTCGCCTTGTGGCGGGAGGCGTTCCCTGAGGATACCGAGGAGGATATCACGGCGTTTTTGGATCGATTTATCCATACGGCGGTGGTGATTGCGGATGGCAACCGTGTGGTTTCCATGCTGTTTTTGTTGCCCGCGTCGCTGTGCTGCGGCGAAAGGGAATTTCCCGTTGCCTATATTTATGCCGGTGCCACCGCATCGACACACCGTTCGCAGGGACTTTACCGCCGCTTGATCGAATTTGCGGCAGCGCAGGTGAAACACAGCGGCGGCGCAGCATTGTTCTTGCGTCCCGCGGATGAAGCGCTCGCCGTTAGCTATCGCCGCATGGGCTTTACCGTTCCGCTGTATACGGCGCGTGCGGCGATTGCCTGCGGTAGCGTAATGGATGCAGCAAGCTTTACACATCAAAAGCATGCATGCTTTGCGCGGCTGTCTGTGGCGCATATTGTTTGGTCGGTCGACGTTATTGACTATTTACAATCGTTTACCACGGCTTACCTTCATGAAAACGGCGATATGTCGCTGGCTTCGCCGGACGGTATGTGTTTGGAATATGTGTGTGCATCCCGATGGGATGCGCCGCTGTCGGCGGGTTTGCTTCGCCCGCTTGATAATGAGACTTTTGCGCAGCTCGCTCCCATATATATGGGATACGGGCTTGAATGAAAGGAGATCGTTTTCTGTGATCTATGTGTTTTTGGCGGAAGGCTTTGAAGAAATGGAAGCGATCGCGCCCATCGACTTGCTTCGTCGCGCGGGCTGCGAGGTCGTGACCGTTGCAGTCGGTGACCCCTTGGTCAACGGCGCTCACGGCATTCCCGTTCAGGCGGATATCACGGCAGATCGGGTTGCTTATGAGAATGTCGAAGCGGTGATCCTGCCCGGCGGCATGCCCGGTACGCTGAATCTCGAAGCGAGTGCTGCGGTGCAACAAATGCTTGATTATGCATGGAAAAACGATTTGGTGATCGGTGCGATTTGTGCCGCGCCGTCGGTGCTCGGACACAAGGGCTTTTTGGATGGCAAGCGTGCCGTTTGCTACCCCGGATTTGAAAACGAACTGCGCGGCGCAACCGTCACAACCGAGCCTGTCGCAGTGGACGGTCGTATTGTGACCGCAAAAGGTGCCGGCGTGGGAACGGAATTTGGCTTGGCGCTTGTGGAAATGCTTGTCGGCACCGAAACCGCGCAGGCGTTGAGAGAGGGGATCCAATGCAAGTAAAGGATATCCGTCCGATCAAGCACGAACTGCGCGAACGCTATAAAGCGCAACGCCGTGCGATGGACGAGCAAGGCAAGCGTGCCAAAGATGCAGCGATTGCGCGGCATGTGCGACGCTTGTGGCAATACGGTAAAAACGATACACTGCTCTGTTATGTATCGACGGCGATCGAGGTGGATACACGCCGCATCATTCAACAAGCCCTTGCTGACGGCAAGAAGGTCGCGGTACCGCGGTGTGTTCCCGGCACGCGCCTTATGGAGTTTTATTATATTCGTTCACTTGAGGAGCTTCAACCCGGCACCTTCGGCGTGGATGAGCCGCAGCCCGATCCCGAACAATTGGTGACGGACTTGAGCGAAGGCTTGTGCTTGGTTCCGGCGTTGTGTTACGATCGCGAGGGCTTTCGTCTTGGCTAC
>JAZURB010000286.1:0-6390 GCA_045605945.1 Acutalibacteraceae bacterium | reverse complement strand
TGTTTATTGATGAAATTCATTTGATTGTCGGCGCAGGAGCCGCAGAAGGGGCTATGGATGCAGCGAATATTTTAAAGCCGCAGCTTGCACGAGGCGGATTACAAATCATCGGCGCGACAACCCAATCGGAATATCGAAAATATATTGAAAAGGACGCTGCGTTAGAACGGCGTTTTCATCGCATTTGCGTCGAGGAGCCTTCTAAAGATACCGCATTAGCGATACTATGCGGCTTGCGCGAGCGTTATGAAATGTATCATCGCGTTAAAATTGATGAGGATGCATTAAAGGCAGCGGTAACATTGTCTTCAAAATATATAAGTGATCGATTTTTGCCGGATAAAGCCATTGATTTGGTCGATGAAGCTTGTGTGCGTGTTAAAATAAGAGCGAATAGTGTTACGCTATCGCATCTCGGAAATACACAATGTCATAATCCTGTTAAGAAAGAAAAGGATACTGCAGTTGAAAATCCAAACAACGGAATTCTTGGTACTGTTAAAGATAAAGATATTATTGATGTATTAAGTGAATGCATAGGGGTTCCGCTGTCGGAGATCAGCTGCGAAGATAACTTTCGGTTGTTTGGTTTAGAAGAGCAGCTTCGAAAAAGGATTGTCGGTCAAAACGAAGCAGTTTGTGCTGTATCAAAAGCTGTAAGACGCAGCGCCGCAGGGATTTGTGACCCCGATCGGCCTGTAGGATCGTGCTTGTTTCTTGGACCGACAGGTGTGGGGAAGACGGCATTGTGCAAGGCGCTGGCGGAGGTTCTCTTCGGTAACAAAAACGCTTTAATTCGTCTGGATATGTCTGAATATATGGAGAAACATGCTGTGTCGCGTTTGTTCGGTTCGCCGCCCGGTTATGTCGGACACGAAGAGGGGGGTCAACTCACCGAAAAGTTGCGTCGAAAATCACATGGCATTGTATTATTCGATGAGATTGAGAAAGCACATCCGGATGTGCTTAATGTATTGTTACAAATATTGGAAGAAGGTTGTTTAACCGATTCTCAAGGAAGATGTACCAACTTTAAAAACACTATTCTAATTATGACTTCAAATATCGGTGCTCAACGGTTGGTAAAGACGAGTGGTTGTATTGGTTTTTGCGATGATGATAATCGGCATAATAATGCAGTGTCAGAAGAGGTAAAGAAGGATTTGCTGAAGTTTTTAAAACCTGAGTTGTTCAATCGTATCGATGAATGTGTTGTGTTTTCAAGATTATCGCGCGAAGAAATTTCGGACATTGCCAATCTTATGATAGGTTCAGTCGTGTCGCGTATGAACGAAAACGGCATAATTTTACAAGTCGATAAATCCGTTGTCAACACTATCGCTGACAGTGGATTTGATCCGCGATACGGCGCGCGTCCGCTGCGACGAGCGATTTGTCGAATTTTAGAAGACCCGCTTGCCGATAAGATATTATCAAATGAAATTCAAAAAGGCGATACCGTTGTCGCTGAATCGAGCGAAGGAAATATTGTTTTTAATATAGAATAAGAAAAAGCCTTACTTTGCATTGACAAAGTAAGGCTTTTTCTTTGAATATAGAGGCGAAAGCTGTCGAGATTGCTTGATTTTTAGCAAGATATATGGTATACTCAAATAACTGAAATTTAACGCTGAAGGAGCGGGTTTGTAATGAAAAAAATCGGTTTTATTGATAATTATCTCGACGAATGGCATGCCAATAACTACCCCGAGCTTTTTGATAGAATCGGCGGCGGTGATATGCGTGTAACTTATGCTTATGCGCGTCAAGATGCCCCCAACGGTATGACGACCGATGAATGGTGCGAAAAATACGGCGTTGAGCGTGTTGACAGCATCGAAGAGCTGGTCGAAAAAAGCGATTATATCGTCGTTTTATCTCCGGATCACCCGCAGTATCATGAGGAGTTGTGCCAAATCCCGCTCGCTTCGGGTAAACGCTGCTATGTGGATAAAACTTTCGCTCCCGATGCAGCAACGGCTAAACGCATTTTTGCTATTGCGAATGAGCACAATACTCCCGTGTTTTCCTCGTCTGCTCTTCGTTTTTCCGATGAGATCATGGCACAGACATTTGCTCCCGAAGATGTAGACCATATGAATGTGATCGGTAACGGCGATACGTATATCTATCTTATTCACATGATCGAACCTATGGTTGCCTTGATGGGTGACAAAGCGTCTCGCATTATGTTTGTCGGCACTGAGCTTTCTCCGGCATGGGTGCTGGAATTCGAAGACGGCCGCAAGGTGAATATGACGCTGTATCATAATGCGCATTCTTGGTATTTCCGTGTCCAGAAGAAAGACGGCGAAGTTGTCGTTATTCCCGAGTGCAATCGTTTCTTCGATTCGTTCTTCGAGCAACTTGTTGATTTCTTCCGCAACGGCGATGTGAAGGTCGATCAAAAACAAACGATTGCGGTAATCGAAATCCGCACCAAAGCCCTCGCTGCGATGGCAACACCGTATGAGTGGCTGCCTATTGAACTCTAATTGATTTTCAAATTTTTTTGATAGGGAGGTGGCGGTATGCCAGAGAAGCAACGAGGCGATGTTGATTTCACTTACCCCGAAGGCTTGTTCAGAAATGCTGCTGCCACATCGCCTGTCCAGCTTTTTCAACTTTATGAGATAGATGCATCTAATAAAAAATCGTTGCGTCCTGCTGTGAATCCTAAGGGTATAATCATGGTGTTCTGCATGTTGGGTGACGGTGTTGCGCAAACGAAGGACCAATCGTTTGCTATGCACGCGAACAGCGTTTTGATAATTCCCGCGGATTCCGCTTGTACGATCACCTCGTCAAATGCGAATGAGAAAATGCGCTGTGTTTGCGTAAATTTAATATGCGATCCTTTGCGTGAGCGCACTTTAAATCGTCCCTTATATTCTTTTTTTGCGGCAAACAATGTATACTGTGTCGTTGATATCGTAAAGGATTGTCGGCATAATTTAGCGCTTTTGATTGCAGAGCTATGCACATCGCATATTGTGTATTCGTTAGTTCGGTGTTTTATCGATTGTATTTTAGTTTCAATTTATCGAGCGCGGACGCTTGTTCATGCAAATTCGCTGCTATCCGATGCCTCGGTCACTGCGGTAGGGCATACGGTGTATGCGGTTATTCGCTATATAGACGAGCGGTTATATTCGATGAATAATTTAACGGAGATGGCCGAAGAACTCGGATACAGCTATAATTATTTATCGCATTTGTTTCGTAAAAAGACCGGAATGACAATTCAATCGTATGTTAGTCGTAAAAAAATCGAACGCAGCACCGAACTGTTATTGTCGGCGGATTATTCAATCACGGAAATTGCCTCCATGCTTAATTACGATTGTATTCAATCGTTCAGTAAAGCGTTTAAAAAATCTATGAATATGTCTCCGACGGAATATCGAGCTATGCATATGGTCGAAGGTTGATTTAAAAGGGTCAAAGCAGTGTAATTACGCTTTGACCCTTTTTATTTTTAAAAATATATGAACACGCTATTGCATTTTGTTCAGACATAATATATAATAAAATATATATAATTTTATCTTTCTTTCTACGGAGGGTATGGGATGAATATTTCAATTAAATTGATTTTACAAGAGTTAGTTCGCCGAGTATGGATCATTATTATTTGCGCTATTCTCGGCTTGGCGATTGCGTTTACTTATACGAAATTTTTCGTAGCTCCGGTATACACAACCTCCATGAAAGTTTCAGCGCTTACCAATCTGCTTGATGATGAGTCGATCTCATCGGTTGGTTCGTATATTAACATGATGACACTTGCCGAGCGTCGCGTTGAGACATATATTGTTCTCATGGATACGACGGCGTTCTACGATCGTGTTGCGCAAACCAGCGGTACCGGATATACTTCCGGTGCTGTGGCAAGCATGTTAAAGTTTAAACAAGTGGACAATATGGGTATCTTTACGGTGAGCGTTACCGGCACTAATCCTCAAGCGGTTAAAGCGATTGCGGATGCGGTAGCACAGGAAATGTGGCCGTTTATCGAGACCTATCAAACTCACACGACTATCACCGTCATTGAACCGCCGGTGCTTCCGACGACTCCGATCAATCAAACGATGCAATCGAATTGTGCCTCCGGTGTGTTGATCGGTGCGCTTCTTTCGGCGGGTATTATTGCTTTGATTGCGTTCTTTGATACGCATATTAAGGATGAAAAGACGCTGACGCAGCGTTACAACATTCCTGTTCTTGGATCGATTCCGGATTTCACCGTGATCACTACCAAGAAAAAACGCAAGTAAGAAAGGGGAGGTAAACGATGATGGATAAGAATGAATTGCTCCAAGAGCAAACTGCAACGCCCGATATTACGACGGACGATCAAGTGGATACCAGCTTGAAATTTAAAGTTGTTGAATCTTATAAAGTACTTCGCGCGAATATTATGTTTTCGATCATTAAGAAGGGTTGCAAATCGTTTGTTGTTTCCAGCTCCCTTCCCAGTGAGGGCAAATCGACGATCGCTGTAAATACGGCAATTGCGCTTTCGCAGACAGATGCCCGTGTTTTGCTGATCGATACCGATCTTCGTCGTCCGAAGATCAATCGTTTTCTGGGTTTGCCGAATACGCCGGGGCTTAGCAACTATTTGATCGGTATGAATTCGATCAATGAAGTGCTTCATAAGACTTCGTATCCCAACTTAACGGTTTTTTGCGCCGGCTCTCGCGTACCGAACCCTTCGGAGTTGTTGGCCAGTGCTCAAATGGAAACGCTTTTGGAACAGCTGAAAGAAAAGTTTGATTACATCGTTATTGATTCCGCTCCGCTGAATGTTGTTTCGGATACGTATCCTGTAATTAAGAATACGGATGGCGTTTTGATGGTTGTCTATCAAAACCGTTCGGATTATAAGGAACTGGATAAGACGCTGAAGAGCCTCGAAATGGTGGATTGTAAAGTTCTCGGTTTTGTTATGAACGGTGTTGAAAGCTCTAAAAAGAAAGGGTATTATTCGAACGGTCGTTACGGTTACGGCTATGGCTACGGATATGGATACGGCTATGGCTATGCGGGCAAAAACGGTAAAACTGCAAAAGATACATGATTATGATTGATTTCCATACACATATATTACCCGCGATTGACGACGGTGCAAAAACAGTGGAAGAATCCTGCGCTATGTTGGAAAGTCTTCAAAAGCAGGGAGTGGAAACGGTTGTTTTAACGCCGCACTATTATTCGCATCGTGAGCCGATCGAGCGGTTTGTTAAACGACGCGATCATGCGCTTGAAAAATTGAATTCTCATCTTAACGAAACAATGCCGAAGTTGGTTGTTGGTGCTGAAGTGCATTATTCGGAGTATTTGTTTAATAATGAAGATATTTCTTCGCTCTGCATTGGCAACACGAATACACTGCTTTTAGAATTGCCGTATAACAAAAAGATTGATCGTGTAATGATTGATCGCGTTTGGCAACTTATGTGCGAGTATGGTGTTACACCGGTGATCGCTCATGTAGAACGGTATTCTTCGCTGTGGCGTTCCGAGAAACTATTGAACGATCTTATATCTATGGGATGTGTGTTGCAAGCAAACTTATCATCTGCTACTTGCTTGGGTAAACGCCGTTTGTTTTCAATGATTAAAAATGATTATATAGGTGCATTGGGAACGGATACTCATAATATGGTTTCGCGTCCGCCGGAGTATCGCTTGGGATATTCTGCGATTGTCGATCATGTCGGCGAAGATTGTGTAATAAGAATTCAAGAAAACATGGCGTCGTTGCTTCGTTGAATTTATAAAATGTGAGGAGAGAGCACGTTGAAGAAGAAGGCAGTAAATTTCAGTAAATACCGCCGCTTTGTATTTTTGGTTGCCGATTTGTGTTGTTTGTTGGCGTCTTGTACATTGTTATGGGTCTTTTTCGGACTCTTGTCTTCGCGTGTAACAAACGATATTTCGGTAGCGTCGTATATCACTCACATGCTTGTCTATTCTTTTTCTGCGGTGCTGTTTTTGGGGTTGGCAGGAGCATATCGTCCCATTTGGCGTTATGCGACCATGCGCGATCTGGTGAGTTGTTTTGTCGGTGTGGTGATGTCGGCTTTCTTCTCCTATATTGTAATGATCGGCTTGAATTTCCTTGGCGGCTACAGTGATACGATTTATCAACTTTACCACCCTCGTTTTTCGCTCGAATATACGCTCTTAAATATGATGTTCTCGTTGTTGCTGATTTTGGCAATGCGAATTTTGTATAAAACGTTACGCGATTATGTGTTATCGATGGAAGATAAAACCAACGATACGCAAAAGAGCCGTACCATGATTGTCGGCGCGGGAGCTACTTGTCGCGTACTTTTGACGGAAATGCAGGTTGGTGACAGCCTCTATAATCCGATTATT
>JAZURB010000285.1:0-16453 GCA_045605945.1 Acutalibacteraceae bacterium | reverse complement strand
AGGAAATCAACGCAGCCACCAAAAACATCGGCCAGATTTCCTGCCATCGGGATTTTACAAGCGCCTTTCCCGCCGCTTTACATTCGCGAATACGCAATGGTTTTTGTGATTTCTTTGCCATAAGATATCATCTCCTCTTATCCTCAACCATTAAGGAACCATCCTCTGTACAATCTATTTAAAGAAAACTAGCGAAAAATATAAGGACAATTACAAAGGCCTCTAATGCAAATCCGAGCCCTGCAAAAATGCCAGTCAAGATCAAGACGGGCACTTTGTTTTTGTCATTATAAATAATGCCGCCAACAATCAAAGCCAAAGCGCTAAGAGCACAGGGGACGATTTGAAACGTAGAATAGCCCGTACCATCGGTAAGTGTTGGTAAAGTGATCAAGGCATCAATCAGCAAATAGCACGGCAATATTGCGAGAACGAAACAGATGCATTTAACAATCCATTTATTCATGAAGATCATCCTTTTGATGGTATAATTATTTATTCGCCGCCCCACGTGAGGTCATAAAGAACTCCCTCAGCGTCTACACAAATATGCACCGCACCGCCAAAAGTATCGGCTTCACAACGCGATATCCACCAACCCGTCGATCCGCGCGGCGAGGCTTCAATATCGGGATAGGTTTCTTCAATCGGCAATCGCACATCCACTTCATAGACCGAAGACATGATCACATCGGCAAGACGCTTTGCTTGCTCTTCGTTTTGGATATACGGTGTCGAAATCAGTTGATCATCCATATATACATTTTTGATCATGATTTTACCCGCTTGATGCACCCACAGTTCCACCGCGTAGGATCGCCCATCCGCGGTTTCCTTTTTAATCAAATACATTTCTTTATACATATCATAAGCCGTTACCTTGGATACTATATCCTCTGTATCAAAGGACGCATCCAAGCCGATCATCAACGTATCGGCAAACGCGAGCGCAGTCTCATCTTCCCAAATCAGCGGTCCGACATAGGTTTGTTCCAATGTATTGTCGTCTACCAGAATATACTTGTCGATGTTTTCGGCGGTAATCGTTACGCGATCCTTCTGCCACGGCACCGCATCATCGGCACAGCCGCAAGCACACACCAACACCAGCAACGCTAACACAATACCAAGTTTTCTCATATCGACATGAATCTTTTTCATGGTTTTTCTCCTTTCTCAACAATTATGATGAACAAATCAAAACAGGATCGGGCCCAAAATAACCAATTCCAGTCCAATCGCTTGCACCACCAATGCGCCGAACACTATCCATACCCAGCGACACGGCTTTTTCAAAAGATAGTTGATGCCGATTGCCCATGTGCCTGCGATACACCATAAACAAGGCAAGATATGTATGATTGCAAAATTTCGTGCAAGCCCCTCAGTAATCAGCGAATCTATGCAGATTGCCAATACATATATCGGAGCAGCACTGACAATCCACGCCATGGTAGAAATAATATATTTTTTCATTGAATTATCGCCTCCGTAAACACCCCGCATGTATCGACTGTTATAGCGGTGCCCTCAAGGTGTCCCCATCGGCGCAGCCGTTTCCCAATCGTAATCCTCGCCCCTATAATGGGCTTGGAGCAATCCTATAAATTGCTCCAATTCGACCTGCGTTGTGAGAATGGCGCAAAAGCGATGGGTTTGTCCATCGTCTGTCAGTGTCACATCACAGGAACCCTCATCATTGCCACCAAAAACATCGGCCAGATTTCCTGCCATCGGGATTTTACAAGCGCCTTTCCCGCCGCTTTACATTCGCGGATGCTTAACGGTTTTTTCGGTTGCTTTTTCTTCTTTGCCATAAAAAATCATCCTTTCGGGGAGGCTGCTTTCTATATCACGACACAGGTGCGGCTTGATGAACGTATGCCTTGATCATATCGATATACAAATCCAGTTCGGGTTGTTTTGCCATGCCGTAATGATATCCGTAAGTTTCGCCGTCGATCAATATCGTTACATCGGGTTCATCCTCAAAAACATATTCGCCCGAATCGCTAAAGTCGGTGATTTTCTCATAGGCAGTGTTCAGCTGCATGATTGCCTCGTTATTCAGCGTACACTCCCGCACATCTTCGGGTGTAGTAAAGCGTAACTGCCGATCGCCGATTTTTTCAATTGTCATCTCGGTAAACCCGTCGTATGTATCGATCGCCAGTTCAATACGCGCCGGCATGTGCAATGCCACCGAGGTTTCCCAATCGTATTCCTCGCCGCTGTAATAGGAATAAAGCAGCCCCAAAAACTGCTCCAATTCAACCTGCGTTGTGAGAATGGCGCAAAAGCGATAGGTTTGTCCATCGTCTGTCAGTGTCACATCGGGTGTTGCCTCATCCATCTCAGGCAAATTGGAAAAATCTGTGATTGACGCATATAAAGAATTGATTTGCTTGATATCTTCATCGCAGAGTGCTACGACCTTTTCGCCTTCTTGCTGAGAATAAAACGACAGGTCATATTCCCCGCTCGGGCGAATCGTGAGATCTAACGCATCGCTGTAACAGCCTTCTATCACGATCTCATCGGGTATATTCAGCGGTATCGTTCTTTCTGCTTTTGAAGGCGTCGTTGTGGCTGCCGTTGGGGTGGTCGACACATCATCGCCACCTGTTACCGCACAGCCGCAAGCGCACATCAACACCAGAAACGCCAAAATAATACCAAGTTTTCTCATATCGACATGAATCTTTTTCATGGTTTTTCTCCTTTCTCAACAATTATGATGAACAAATCAAAACAGGATCGGCCCTAAAATAATGAATTCCAGTCCAATTGCTTGCAACACCAATGCGCCGAACACTACCCACATCCAGCGATACGGCTTTTTCAAAAGATAGTTGATGCCGATTGCCCATGTGCCTGCGATACACCATAAGCAAGGCAAGATATGTATGATTGCAAAATTTCGTGCAAGCCCCTCAGTAATCAGCGAATCTATGCAGATTACCAAGACATATATCGGAGCAGCACTGACAATCCACGCCGCAGCAGAAACAACATATTTTTTCATTGATGCATTCCCTTCTCAGCGCAAGGGTTGCGCTCTTAACCTCCGCTCCAACTCAAATCATAAATTTTGTCGCCTTCAACAGAAATCCACATACTATTTCCGAACACAAACCCTTCTTGACCACAATGTACACACCAACCATCGTTTTCGTAAAATGTGGATACTTCCGGGTATGTTTGTTGTAGATCTTCATCGTAAATTGCCTTTGAAAGCGATGTCATAACTATAACGGCCACCTTTTCTGCGTGATCTGCATCCATAATATACGGCGATTGTATTTCGGCATCATCTATATAAATATTGGTTATCTTAATAGAGCCCCTTTCGTTTTGCAACAACTCTACGGTGTACGATTTTTCGGTATTAGCTATTCTTGATATAGTATATTTTTTAGCTGTTTCATCGTATTCCAAATTATAATCGGATTCATCTAAAACTTCCTTCTCCCAAGAGTTATCTAATCCGACAATAATTTCATCGCTCAACAATAATGCAGTTTCTTCATCAATCAGCATTGGACCAAAATATATTAAATCCGTATCCGACTCATCCAATGACACATATTTTTGCAAATCGTCTACTTCTGTACTTATAGCCGTGTTTCGAGAAGGCAAGTTTGCATTATCGCAACCACTATAAGTTGTTAATATACTAACTATCATTAACGCTATTATGACTTTACGCATATTACCGCCTCCTTAAGATTGTACAGGTGGGTATGACCATCGAATCCATTGGTTAATTTTGCACCCATACTTGCAATAAGTGCCCTTACTGAAATGATTATACCATCTTTTTTCAAACAATCTGCGATATTTTTTATAGTCTGAATCTGATAGATATTTAAAGCGATTCATCGTACAAACGCGCACTTTCACATAACCTCTATTTCTTCTTATTTCATTATATATCTTGTCTCCCTAAAAATCAAGAAAGTGCCGCGAGTTGCATATTCCGCATGCTCGCAGCACTTTTCTTTATGGTTGTAAAATGATTCAATCAGTATATTGTATTTTTACGGAAAATATTTGCTCATCGTGCCCCAGAATCAATCGTCCGCCGGAAGCAGAAACAAGCATTTCGACTTTGTGCAATCCTATTCCGCGATGCGATCCGCCTTTCGATGTATAATCGCTTTGATTAACAAGTGTTTCAAAATCCAAGGTTTCGTACGGGTTCTGAATGCATAAGATATGTATTCCTTTTCCGTCTTCGGTTTGCTCGTGATGCAAGATAACACGAATCCACCGATTATCCGAAAGCGTTTCTACACATTCAAACGCGTTGTCAATTAAGTTGTCAAAGATTTCCACCAGCTGATAGGTTTTGACCGGAAAATCCGGCAAAACAGCAGACGCTTCAATAAAAAAGCGAATGCCTTTTTGCTCCGCTTGCGACCGTCGTCCATATAACAGCGCGCGAAATGTCGGGTCACCGAGTTGTAAAAGTAGTTCCTTTTCATGCGAATACTCAAGAAGATCTTTACAATACGCGGTCACCTCCTCGCGCAATTCCGCTACCTTTTCTTCTTCCGTTCTAGTCTCCACAATGTTTTGTAAATACCGTATATGCTTGTTGAAATCGTGAGTATCCCGTTTAAAACTATTCAGTACGTCGTTTAATGTATCCATATGTCGAATTGTATTTGCATATTGTTGGCGCTCGTTTTTGCGATTGATAATAGAAAAGGCAAGTAATAATGCCGTGGCATACAAAAGTTGCAGCAGCAATACAAGCAGCACAATAATTTTATTCGTTGTCGATAATACCGACGCAAAGAATTGCGCCGTGATCATTTCGGGGATACACAAGATTATAAAGAATAGGCGAACTTGACCTTGATTTTTTGAATAATAGTCTTTAAAGCGCAACTTGCCGGAAATGATATAAAATAAACCAGCAACCGCTAAAACACATCCGTTACCGATAAAGTTAAATAATTGCGACCCCAGAAGAGTGATAGGTGTTACACTGATAGCAACCACTTGAAGGAAAATCAACAAGGAATAGGAAATGAAGATATTCCAAAACACATTTTTAACGGTCGTCTCTCGAAATCCTATTAGAAAGAACGCAAAAATCATCAAAAAGTTGATTGGTAATACAGAGAATAAAAACGAATCGATAAAACTAGCAATAACAGAGCAACACACACCGCCCAAAAACGTTACAACATAATTCCATGGTTTTACAGGCTTACTGTTCAGGCTGCTCCAAAACACAAGCAAAACAGTATATTCAATACAGCAGTTTAGCATGTTAAGAATAAAAATGCGCATAACTGAAGTCCCCTACAAAAAATTCTTTACATTATCCCGATAACGAATGCCCAATGGTTTTCCCATCGTGTCTCCGAACAAATATACCGTACCTCCATGACCGTTTAATTCCACCGATTTAATTTCATTGATGTTTACAACCATGGATCTGTATATTTGTGCCAAATGTGACATGTTATTTTGCGCAATCTGATCCAGAATATATTTCCGAGTACTTCTTTGGCAATGAAACGTGAGGCATTCCCCATGATTAAACTGGATGCGCACGGTATTATCTTTTAAAAATTCGATGTAACATATGTTTTTACCGTCGACTTCTACTGTTCTTTCACGCTTCACGGGTATTAGCAACGAAACGTCATTGGTGGCTTTTTTGATTATGTCAAAAAAGCCAAGAGCAGAACCGACCATCGTTTCCAACGCTTGTTCGTTGTACGGTTTCGTTAAAAGCCGACAATACTGTATGGTTTCAAAAAGATGTCGGGCAAGATGCGCATAACTGCTGACAAATACGATCGGAGTTCTATAATATTGCTGCATAAAACGCAGTTGACAAGCAAAATCGATCCCTGTTGTACGCTCATCGGCAATCTCGATATCTAACAAGAACAAATCAATGGCATGATTTTGCGCAATTTCTACAGCGGTGGAAATGGTATCTGCAAAAAGAAGAGTCACATTCAACGAATCGCATACTCGTCGTACGAAGGAGGGAATATCCCGTGAATCATCCTCCAACCATAATGCCGTATATTTCATCCGCTCTCACTCCTTTGTCGCCTCTTGTTTGCGCATCGCATTTCTTTTTAAAGTGTACTATCTTTCGAAGCATAAGTCAACAAAGTGCACCGAGTTGCAACATTTGACCATTCGTTACACTTTGAAGGAGCGCAAGGCTGTGCATTGTCCCATTTGCCACGGGTTGAAATCGGGTGGAAAATATGGTACACTGGAGAAAAATCACGAAGGAGGGGATGACGTGGAGCATCTGTTGATCGAAACCGATTTGGCGCGATATGACGTCGCCGCGGTGGATGCGCTGCTCGCGGCACTCCCGCCCTCATGGCGTGCGCGCGCCGCACGATATACACCGTTCGCGGCGCGGCTGCGCAGTGCACTCGGGTATACGTTGCTCGCGCGACTATTGCACGAGCAATACGGGATCGAGGCGTTGCCGCCGATCGCGACGAATGAACACGGCAAGCCGTTTTTGGTGGATTGCCCGCTCCATTTCAGCATCAGCCATGGTAACGCGGCCGTCGCGTGTGCTGTGGATGAGCGCCCCATAGGACTGGATGTGCAGGATATCCTCACGGATATCTCCCCCGCTCTCGCCGCCCGCATCGCCGCCCCGCTTGACGAAAACGGTTGCATCTCCGAAAAAACAGCGAAGCTTTTAGCGTTGCCTGCCTGTCGTGCACGCTGCAAGCCCGACGATCTTACGCCGATCGAACTCACCCGCCTGTGGACGCAAAAAGAAGCCTCCGCCAAGCTCGACGGCAGAGGCCTCAAAATCGGACTCGAATACTTGCCGATAAAGGAGCATACGATAAAAACCACAGAACACCATGCCTATATACTTTCTGTTTGCAAAAACGGAGCGGAGGACTGATCCCCCGCTCCGTTTTGTTATGCATTGTGATCAATATAATCATTCAAACAAGTCGCCTTCGTTCTCCTGAATAGGCAACTCTTCTGCGCAAACTTTAGGCGATGTGAAAAACATTGAAATCAGATATCCCATCTTTTTCTTGTACGGCAAAGGCATATGAAACATGCGTTTACGGTGCTTTTTTGCCCATTGGCGAATTTGTCTTTGTGCTGTGGGCATATTCTTGCTATGGTACCAATATCTAAGCATTGTATCCCATGTGTCAACAAAAAACGTTTCCTCGATTTCGGGGATGTGTGCCGCAATTTTTTGATAACGCGTTGTTAAATACTCCACACGATCAAGCATTACTTTTTCTTTAGCAGAATCCAGCTCTTGCATAACGCTAGAAGAGCGCAATCGATAATAATACAAACATTCATCAATGACAACAACAGACCGACAATTCATTACCACTTGATATGTGAAAAATTCATCATCAATACGATGGCCCTTTTCCATGCGAATATCGCCGATAATTTCTTTACGAAATAACTTATTGGTAAGCGGAGAACATGTCCAATCTTTAAGAAATTGCAACAGATATTCTTCTCTCAAATATTTGCCGGCAGCACTTTCACATAAACGCTCTCGTTTCTTGTTCTTGCTCCAATAAATAAACCCGCAAGCCGCCATGTCAGTTTCATTGTCAACCATCGATTTGTATAAATGTTCCACAAAATGAGGATCAACAATATCATCACCATCAATAAAGCACCATAATGATCCTGTTGCTTGATCCATTCCTACATTTCGCGCACTTGCTGCACCACCGTTCGGCTTATGGATCACACGAATACGAGAATCTTTTTTCGCCCAATCATCACAAATGCTACCGGAGTTGTCCGGCGAGCCATCATCCACAAGCAAAATTTCCAAGTTCGTATACGATTGTTTAACCAACGATGCGATGCACTCACCAATCCATCTGGCAATATTATACACCGGAATGATTATACTCACCTTTTCGTTATACATTATCGCATCCTCTTCTCATGATATCCTTAAGTTTTTGCGGCACAATTTTCGACATTGCCATCCGCGCTCTTCCTTTGAGATTGATAATCCCCCAAACCATGCGTGTGCGGTTTTTGCGGCGGGCTTTTTGCAGCTCTTTATCCGTAAACGGGAACACCCATCCGCGCTGCTGCGAATACGCCTCGGCGTCGCGGCTTAAATCGAAAATAAACGGACCGGATCCGATACCTTCCGGATATTTCTTAAACGGTTCGTACCAAGTATCCAAAAATTGCACCTCACACGGGCGCATCAACAAATATAACTCGATGTTCAAATGTTCCAAATGGGTTTTATGCAAAATCGTAAGACGCAAGTTCTCGTTCGCGCAAAACGCCACATTCATCGGGATCGATCCGTCGAGGCAGACGATTTCTTTTGCGTGATTCCACAGATAGATCTGCTCGCGCACCGACAATTTCTCGGGTGCTAATACCGTAAACCCGTTGGCGGTCATCCACTCAACAATTTTATCCTCGCCATACTCCGTGCCGCGCGCTTTGCCGAACGCGCTGCGGGTCAGGTAGACCTTTTCGATATCCGGCAATGTCGACGGAACAAAGCCTTCTTTCTCAATTTGCCGCGCCATGGCATCAAAGATGCTGCGATATTCGTCGCTGTACCATTCACACGACTTACAGCAAAATTCGGGAACCATCACATTGCGGAAACGCGTAGGCTTTGTAATACGGATCAAGTCTCGCTCTTCGATTCCGAGAAGCGAGAAAAACTCAAGAAAATTGCCGCAGGGATCTTCGTCACCGAGATACGCCACTTTCATGCCTTTGCACGGTGATGTTTCACCGACGAACGGCCACAATCTTCCCAGAAGATCGATCAGAAAATGGCCCCAATGATTAAAGTACATACCGAAATAGACAACATCCTCATCACGGTACTCTTCTTCGTCCCACTCATAAAATCCGCCGTGGGATGCCCAACCACCATCGTAAGCAGAAAGCTCCACGAAACAATTATCCTTAGTGCACACGCCGCCGAGCCCCCATCGAGGCATTTCCGCTGTGGTTTTCAACTGCGGAAGGACAATGCCCTCGGGAATATTCAACAGTTGCATCGCACGGTCAACGTGGTACATATTATGTGCGTTTTCAAATCCTGTTATCAAAGCAATCCATCTCTTTCCTACATATTACCTTGAATAATCTGCTATCCAACGATAATGTTTACAGCTTTCAATACTATACCATCTTTATAAAACTCGCGCTTGGGGATCAAATCCGGAACGCGTCCATTCTTTCGATATTTCGAGAAATACACACTTCCGTCACAATCCTTGTATTTTTCATTTGCGGTAAATAATACTTTGGGATACGCAATCTGTTTCCACTGCTCGTATACTTCGTCATCAAACTCTTCCATATCCGTGCAAAATACAACAATTTTCTCGCGATTGATACGCTCTTTTCTGCGATTCCACGCATTCTTTGCTTCTTCGCAAGTTTCATAATGCATAAAATGCACGGTGATATCATCAAGCGTTCCCAACGGATAATCAAGGCCCCATTTCATCTGTATATCCATTGCAATATAACGATCGATATTGGCGACGAATTTCAAAAAATCCGGTGCTGTTAAATACAAGTTGATCGTCGGTGTTTGGAATGGCAATCCCATATCGTGATAAAATACGCCGGCTATACAATTCTGGGATAAAATTGTGAATTCTTGGGTTCTTAATGCTTTTCCGAATTTACGAATTTTAGCATTATTCAATTCACGTTGAAAACGACCGCGAACTCGCAAAGCGGTTGCTTTTGCTTTTGCAAGCCCCTTTACAAGTTGTTCTTTATGTAAAGTGATACGATGAGCCATGTATTCACGTTTAAAGTTCTTTTCATCAATCAGTTTTTTTATAAATATTTTCTTCTCTTTACTCGAAATGCCCTTTGCTCTTAAGGCATGATAAATATAATTGTTGCGCAGGTTTTCAACAGCGATTTCATATTTCTCCCGCGTAACTTCTCCACTGATTTTAAATAGTTTTTCAAAGCGCTTATATTCATCGTCATTCTCTACCAAACCAAACTTGCTCATCAACGATGTATTATTCGCACGAATATAACTATACAGAGGTTTATTGATAACAACACATTTTTCACAAGAAATGGCATTCATATAGTCGAGAACAAACTCAAAATCTTCGCCCATACTTTGAGATTCATCAAAACGAATTTGCGCTTGCTCGATGATATCACGACGAAATGCTTTGTTCCATAAAAACTGTATCAATGTTTTATCAATCAATGAGAAAAATTCATTTTTCTCCAAAACATAGTGCTCATCACCGTTTTCTTGCCAGATATAATCTTGCTGATATCCGGCAACGCGGTCAAAGAAACGAAAACCAGCAACCACTAAGGAATCCGGAGCCTCCTGTACTACCGCCAACAAGGTTGTCGCATACTCATGGGTTACCCAATCATCGCTATCGACAAACAAAATATATTCGCCCGTCGCTTCTTCAAGCGCATGGTTGCGCGTGCGCGAAACACCACTGTTTTTGAGATTGCGAATGCAACGAACCTGCGAAAATTTATCCGCAAGCTGTAGGCAGAGCTCCCAACTTCCATCCGAAGAACAATCTTCGGATAACAAAATTTCACAGTCCGTCTCATCTCCGTATACAAGCGACTCTACACAACGCTGCAACGTTTTTTCTGCATTATATACCGGAACGACATAGCTGATTTTCGGCATTTGTTTTAACTCCTTATTTAATTTGAATATTGACAACACATAATTTCAACAGTTATAAATCTTATCCTCTCGATGATTTATTCGAATTTCATATTGTAATCCCATCTCATATAATATCATTCTACTTCTACGCAACAAGAATCACAGTTATCCATTGTTAGAATTTCTTTATTCTTCATGCAAATACATTGTTTGAATATTCCGTCCTCAATTCTAAAACTATATATCGATTGCATATTACCTAGTTACGGTGCTCCTCTATTTCTTTGTAAGCTTTGTTTTAATCCTCCACAAAACAGTTAAAATCCTGTATCTAAGCGGCTCTTTCGTCGCTTTTTTATCAATCTTTTCAATTAATGTCTTGAAATCATATTTATCCATATGGTCAAAGAAATATTGACGATATTTGCCTTCTTGTGCAGCATTAAACAAGCAGCTGTTTCCGGCTACAACTTCCTCAAGAGAGCGTTGTTCCGAATAGAGATAGGTTTGCGCTCTTGCAAACAATTCTTGTCCCTTATCCGAGTTAATTAAAACTACAGATGTGCCTTTTTCGTTATCCAGTTCCGCTTTGTAATTACCGATCCCCCAAAAGTCCCCTAAAGAAATATCGGAAACCCTGGGTAATGTTTTATATTGGCATTGGTGACATGACGGACGCAAATATAAATTGTACCGCAAATACCCGCGCATATAATAATCTTCGTTGCGATCCTTATGATATATCGCTCCGTTATCAAAACTCAATTTTGTGCTAAATCGATTCCAGCCAAAATCTTTGTTTTTGAAATGAACCACTGAGACGCGTGAATTATTTGTTGCCCCCATATCATTTAAAAATTTTCGATACACCTTGGGGCTGATCACACCGCGACATATAAAATCGCAGCAATACAATGTTTTATATGGTTTTGCCAAATAACTTTTTAACCCTGCCGTCTGACACGGTGTTCCGCAAAACAACACTGTTTTCTCCGCGTCCAGGTAGGTCTTTACCTCTCTGAAAACATAACCGATATCGCTTTGCGCGTATTTTGATTGGCGAAGTGCCAAAATACCTTCAGCGCTATCGATTAAGGTGTGTTCGATGTTATGTTCTGTCGTGTAATGCGCACCAACCACAACCCCACCCTGTTGTATCATGGCTTGTGCTAACGCGGTAAAAACTCCGCCCGATGTGCTGTTAATGCGAATATCTTCATCGGTATTCCATGCTGCATAAACAGTTGGATCTTCTTTTTGTCCATTCGGATTAATCTTTTGCAAAGACGGGCATCGATTAACGCATTTTTGGCAAGAAATGCACGTACCATAATCCACATAAGGATACCAAAAACCTTCCTTATCCTCTTTCAAGGTTATTGCATCCTTAGGACAACTGTTTACGCATGCAGAGCATCCGGTGCAGTTAAGATGTATTTTTTTATCAATCATCAACTCACCCCTCGCTATACAATTATTGCCACCGAATATCTTCACGAATCACTCGTGCCGGGTTTCCTGCCACAATTGTATTGGCTGCTACATCTTTGGTTACAACAGATCCCGCGCCGATAATCGCGCCATCTCCTATAGTAACGCCTTTTAGAATCGTAGCGCCGGCACCAATCCACACATGATCGCCGATGATAACCGGTGCTGTGATTCTATTCTTTCTGCCGTCGCTATAGGTAATCTCGTGGGCATCAAAATCCATTATCAACACATTACGGCCGATCGCACAACCGTTTCCGATTTCAATTTTTTCCATACAACGAATTTGGCTTCCCGCATTGGCATAACCTCCGGCAACGCGGAGTTCAGCGTTAGGATATACCCACATTTCACTGCCATAATACAATGTAAAATTGCCGTTTACAATTACTTTGCCGTTCTCCTCAATGCGGAGTACTGCTTTTTTGTTCGATTTCTTGGGATAGGCTTCATTTAATTTCAAGTTGCCGCTAAGTATAAGTTTTGCGTTTTTCCCCATCCAAATCGACGGTGAAAAACAGTTTTTTAAGCGATGAAACCTAGAAGTAAATACGCATTTCTTGGAAAGAAAATTATATTTCACATAATCTATGGCGGAACATTCCTTTAAATCCCGACATATACTTTGAACAAATGACAAAATCTTCATACCTTCTCCTCTACCAAACAGCGCTCTTTAAATCAATGCATTAAAAAACTTCCGTGCTTGTTGAGCTCGTTCTTTAAATGCCGGTATAATATCCGTTAAAGTTTTCTTGACTTCAGCTTCATTCTTCAACAACAGGTCAACCGCATCTGTTAATTGACTTTCCTCAACCAGACTCTGAACGGGCAATACATAGTTTTCGCTGTCACCAAACAAATCCTTAGCGATACCTCTTGCCTTCACGGAGTAGCCCACCACAAGAGTCGGTACTAAAGAAGAATACGCGGCGATCGTAGCATGTGTTCTGGCACCGATAAAGAAGCGACAACGCGCGATATATCCTTTAATAACCGTAGCATCCGCATCTTCAATCAGACAAATACGACCGGTAGATTTAAATTGCTCATAAAGTTCCTTAAGTGGTTCACGGTCGTCATTCCCCTCCCAAACTACATGGGGAATCAAGGCAACACTCATGTCCGTATTATCCAAAATATGCTGTATCATTTTTGCGTAATTTTGTAAAATCAGCTCGCCTTCGGTGCCGTATTTCATAATCAAAGGACTAACGTTCACGCCCACCGTATTACCTTCAATAAACTCAGCAGGTAGGGGGTTATATGTTGTCTCCAACAAAAATGCCGAATCTGCAACCAGCTGGGTATTCGGATTAATCTCTTTCAAAAAATTATACGTGATCGTCTCGCGCGCAGTAATTAAATCGTAAGCGGCAAGATCTTTTTTCACCTCAGGTGTAATCGCCTCTTCGTCAATCGAACAACCCCATAATACGGTGGCTTTTGCGTGTTTTCGAATCTTCGCGTTCCACTCCACTAAATCCTGTGCAGACCACGGATAGCAATAATTATCTCCACCGATGGAAACAGCGATATTGCCGCGGAAAACCTTCTTCAAAAATACATCGAAAATCGCGTGCGGCTGACGCAAAATCTTTCTCTTGAAAAGAGCTTCAAAGTATGCCGGAGTAAATCGTCCGAGCTCTTCGGTAGGAATTACATATTCCAAACATTCCGAGGTTTTATAATACTCATCCTCCGCTTTGCCGAATGACCACAATCTCACATTTTTCGGACCACCCAATAAAGCGGATGTCGTTCTAACTAATGCTTCACAACCATGATTTCCGCTTCCGCAGTGCATGTATAGTATTTTCTTCATATCCTTTTCCTCGATTCTTTATTTTTAGATTTTCCCAATTCACCTGCACGATATATATCAATACATTACCTTAGGGTTTCTCTAACAATACTCGTAAGGCCTTAAATATGTGTGGCCGCTTCATTATCGAATCTTAATTCTTTTTAAAAAGCCATAACTTTTTAAATATCCCTTTAAACAAATCTTTTTCATAGGCATTCATAGATAAAAACCATGTTGCAACCCAAAATATTACGCTAAATGCTATAGCTGTAATCACAAGAATGCCCCACGAATCCTGAGCGATCACTTTATTCACTATAATATACGCTCCGATACCCAACGCAATCGGCACAAAAGAAATGCGAAGAATTGTCTTCCAAAAACCAATGATATCCAAATTCAATTTGCATGCATAATAAATATTCATAATAATGCCGGTTCCCGCAAGGAACGATACCGCTGTACACACCGCTGCACCGATAATTCCATAACGCGGAAGCACCAGATAGGTGGATATCACATTGATAACCGCTATAATAACAAACACGATTGCACGGAAACGGTGTTTGTTTTGTGCAATGCACGCTGACAGTGCAATGCTTTGGACGAGCGGAATCGCAAGCGGGATCATGGTAAGCAATGCGATGAAGTATGCTTCTTCATAACCTTTTCCCGCCCATAATCGAACAAAAATTTGGCCAAAAACAGCATAACCCGCCAACACAAATGACACAATATAGAACTGCAGTCGTCCAACGCGTTTGAGCAGTTCCGAGGTGGTTTCGGCCGAATTATCCTCTACCGATAGCATCATCACCTTAGGAGTAAACACGCTGCTAATTGCCTGCGCTAAATTTTGCATCATAGTCGTAAATACACCGCCGACATTATACACCGCTACAGCGACGGTACCCAAGCGAGCGCCGATAAGTACTTTGTCCGTCGCCCAGTAAAGCATATCGGTAATCGACATCAAAAATATAAACGCACTAAATGTAATAATTTCTTTTAAAAGATTTGTCGGCATATTTTTAAACGAGGGTGTTATATGCAGTTTATAAAACACATACCAAATAGACAAGAGATTACTCAGAACCTGTATTATCGCCCCCAAAAAGGCAAGGCCAACAGATGCACCGCCAAAATACAATACTACTAAATTTAAACAAGGTGTTGCGATTGTCGCTGCAATGCCTAATCCTTTTGTAAAAACAAATTTCTCATATACTGTTAAAACAGATATAATGGCACTTATCGGAAAGGATAGGGCCGTATTGACAATCATTATGATCATCAAGGTTCGCATGCGTGAAAGTTCTGCGACCGATAATCCTTCCGCAAAAAAAGTATCCGCCTGCCAAACAAGTACCGCGCCGACAACACAGACAAGCACCGCAAAAATACTGTAAATCACCACAAACATACCGGTCAAGCGGCGAATGTCATACACTCTGTTTTCTGCGCGATACCGCGCCGCATAACGCACAAACACCGAACCCATGCCAAAATTCAGCAGACTCAAATACCCGATAACTGATTGCGAAAGCGAATAGAGGCCGTATTCTTCCTGCCCTAACATTCGCAGCATAATCGGGGTATATAAAAGCGGAACAATACAGCCAATGATCAAATTGGCATACGAAAGGATTACGCCGGCTTTGCGTTCATTAACTTCTCGCATAATTTCACTCCTAAGATTTATCTTTGTATTACACACCGATTTTTAAGCGATTTCGTACACCAACTGTTAAATTGGGCATTAAGCGGAACAGTGACATCCACACGCGATCTTTTAACGACATCATCGGTTTTGCGACACGGCGGTCGATCGCGCGAAACTGCGCATACACCATCTTGCGAAGCGTGCCGTCCGCATCCACATTATTAAACCGTGCCAAGCATTGATAATGATACAGACATGTCCATACCCAACGGAACGTCGACACAGCAACCAATGCCGGATAATGTTCTCGCACATACACATCACGTTGCTTAAGCGCTTCCAAACAATGGAGGCGCTTTGCATTGTATGTATGAATAATACTGTCGCTGCGTTGATAATAAAAATACAGCGGCGCCGTCACATGCACGACTGTGTTTGCCGCGCCGAATACACGATAGGTCCAAAACTCATCTTCGTTGGTTTTGCCGACAGGGAACAACACATCGCCGATCACCTCGCGCGTGTACAGTTTGTTCCACACGGTTTGGCGAAACACACCGTCAACAATCAACTCGGCGAGCGCTTTTTCCGCCGTATACGCATCGCTTGCGCCGATTTCGTCGAAAACAACAGGCGGTTGATCATCCGAAAAATTCGCACGATCGCACTCGGCAATTTGCGCGCCGTTCTCCTTCATCGCGTTATACAATGTTTCAAACATCGACACATGAATATAGTCGTCACTGTCGACAAAGCCGATATAGGAAGTCGGAGGCCAAGCGGTCTTAGGAAGACAAGGCACTTCCACAACTCCTTGGCT
>JAZURB010000284.1:0-7156 GCA_045605945.1 Acutalibacteraceae bacterium | reverse complement strand
CGCCCTTCACGATCGCGTCGACGTCGATGCCCTTGGAGAGGCACAGGTCACGCGCTTCTTCCATCGAACCCAGATCGTTCTCCGCGAGGAAGGCTTCGATCTTGGCCATACGACGCTCTTTTCCTTCGAATTTCACATTGTTTGCCATGTCGTTTCCTCCTCTCATTCTTCACGCGGGTCGATATACTTCGCGGCGTTGTCGAAACGGCCGTACTGACCGATGTTCTTCGCATACGCTTCGTTGGGCTCCATGCCGTGACGGATGTCTTCGAGCATTTTGCCGAGGCGCACGAACTGATAGCCCGTGACTTCGTCGTTCTCGTCGAGAGCGAGTTTAATGACATAGCCTTCCGCCATCTCCAGATAACGCACGCCCTTCGCCTTGGTGGAGAACATGGTGCCGACCTGCGAACGCAGACCTTTACCGAGGTCCTCAAGACCCGCGCCGATGGACAGACCGTCCTCGGAGAAGGCAGATTGGGTGCGGCCGTAAACCAGCTGCAGGAAGATCTCGCGCATGGCAACGTTGATCGCGTCGCACACGAGGTCGGTGTTGAGGCACTCGAGCAGGGTCTTGCCGGGGAGGATCTCCGCCGCCATAGCTGCCGAGTGAGTCATGCCGGAGCAGCCGATCGTCTCGACCAGTGCCTCTTCGACGATGCCTTCCTTGATGTTCAGGGTGAGTTTGCAGGTGCCCTGTTGGGGAGCGCACCAGCCCACACCGTGAGACAGGCCGGAAATGTCAGCGATTTGATAGGGTTTCACCCATTTTCCTTCTTCCGGAATGGGTGCGGGACCATGATGCGGGCCTTTGCGGACTACGCACATCTGTTCCACTTCATGAGAATAGTTCATATTTGGGACTCCTTTCTCTTTATAAATCCAAGTCATAACCCAAAACAGAGTTTGAGCCATATCGGAAATATTATACTGGATAATTCCGTGTTTTACAAGGGGTTTTCACAAGAAATGGTGAAATTTTTGCCAAAAAGAAACCCCGTTGTCCTCTCAAAAGAGAAAACAACGGGGTGAATACACCGATTTACGGATACACCGTGCTGCGCTCGCTCACATAGCGGTACAACTTCGCCGCGGTGATCATATTGACCGTCTCGATGCCGACGCGGTCAAGCTGGCTTTGCGCCATGACCGTGCGACCCGAGGTGTGTTGATACAGCATCATCACATCCTGCATATTCACGCGGCTGTCCAGCGTCACATCGCCGGGCTTATCGGTTGCGGGCGCTTCCACCACGCGAAATTCCTTCAAAAATTCGTCGCGGTCCGTTCCCGAACGCACACCGACGCGGAACACATATTGCCCCACAGGCAACGACGAAAAATCCAGCTTGGATGCCAGCGCACCGTAATCGTATTTCTGCGTTAACGGGTTGGCGGTGGTCTTGAGCAGCGCGTTACCGTCGGCATCCAGCACGCCGATAGTTACGGCGTTGAGGGGATTGACGGCGTCAACGACACCGTCCACGGTATAATTTTCGCCGACGGTCATCATCGTCGGATAGGCATACGGCTTGTGGCAGAACAACGGCGGCTCCACCGTAAACGGATAGAGACGCTCATCGTGCGCACGCTCAGACAACAAACCGATGCGGAAGGTATACGCGCCTGCGGGAAGCAGCGCAAAGTTGAGCTGACTTGCAAGCGTGCCGATGTCCACCTCGCAGGAATTTTCGGGGCGGGCATTGGCATAATACAAACGGTTGCCGTCGGCATCGAGAATGTTCACCGACACGGTATCGAACGGCACAGGCGAGGTCACCTTGCCGCCGATCGTGAACGAGTCGCCCTCGGTCAGCACGGTGGGCGCAACGATATCGATCGTCTCAAACCCCGCAGGATCGCTCACCGTAAACGGATAGCGGCGTTCGTCATTGACGTTGCCCGACAGCATGCCGATGCGGAAAATATAATCGCCCGCTTCCAGCACCGAGAAATCCAGTTCATCCGCTTTTTCGGCGATGTCCGCCGAATAGGCATAGGGCGTGAGGTTGGCATAATACAGGCGATTGCCGTCCTTGTCGAGAATGTTGATCGACACGATCGACAACGGCGTAGTCGAGGTCACGATACCGCCGACGGTGAAATCGTCGCCCGTGATCAACGCGGTCGGCACAATCTCATCGGTCACGGTAAATTTCGTGTCAACACCGACGGTGAAGGGATATTCCCACATCGCTTCGCCGTTGGCGGAACGCGCAGTCACCCGCATGGTGTAGTGTCCCGCGGTCAGCGAGCCGAAGGAGACATACTTATCCACGCCTTTGATGTTGTAGGAGGTGGCGTTCGGGTTTGCCGTGCCGCCCGTTTTATACACACCCGTATCGTCATAAACACCGACCGCTACGGTGGTAATATTCTCGATGCATTCGATCAAGCCGCCGATCGAGAAGGTTTTGCCCGCTGCGATCGCACTCGGGACAGTCAACTCCGTGATGGTCAGCGGGATACTTGTCACCACGCGGAAGGTGCTTGTCCATCGCTTGGTGTCACCCGAGCTGTCGCTTGCGGTGATCACAAAGGAATATTCGCCTTCGGCGAGCGAACCGAACTTGATCTTGGCATCCAGCCCTTTCAAATCGTAGGATTTCGCGTTGGGTGCCGCGGACGCATCGATCTTTTTGGCGCCGTTCGCATCGGTCACGGTCACGCTGACCTTGGTGATCTTCACATCCGAATAGATCGAACCGCTGATCGAAAAGCTCTTACCCTTGAGCACCACGGAGGGCTTCACCAGGTTGATCGCGGTCAGTTCGGTAATTTTCGTCGTGTAGGTCGGGGTGGTGAAGCCGAGGACGTTGCCGTCGGACATCGCCGCCGTATGGCGCGACACCTTGTCGCTCCAGTTGCCGTCCACCACCGTGACGGTGCTTGTGGAGGCGGTGTATTTTTCGACGATGCTCACATGCTCGGGCGAGCCGTCGCCGTCGTAATCGTACATCATGATATCGCCCATTTGCGGGATATAACCGCTGCTGCGCGCGTGGAAAGTGCCGATATTTTTAAACGCGGAGGACAGTCCCGAATCGGGGATGACCGCCGTGGGGATGCCCGCCTGACGCGCGCACCACGAGATGAAAAAGCCGCACCACGGCTGATTGGGGTTGCCGTAAGACTCGGCATATTTATTCGCATTGTTCGCGCCTTCGACATAGCCGACCTGCGTGAGCGCGACCGATACCAGGTCAACCGCTTGGTTGCCTGTGTTAACATGCGTATTCTCGTAAGCAGCAAACACCGCAAGCGGCAGCGCCGACACGGTGAGCAACAGCACAAGTGCTGTCGCAATAACGCGCTGTGCGATCGTTCGAAATGGCATATATAAACCTCCTTGACAAGTCAAAAGCCCACAATAAATCAGTTTATCATACCGCATTTTTCACGATTTGTCAAATTTGCGCCGACTGTGTCGACAAGAGGGGGTTGAAAAATTCCCGTAAATGCGGTAAAATGTGGAAAATGGCGTTTTATGCGCAAAAGGGAGGCGACACGATGACAGCAGCTACGATCGGCGGTATCGTTGCAGCAGCAGCGGGCGGCATCGCCGCCGTTTTCGCAGGGCTTTTTCGCTACGGCAACGGGTACCTGTCGGTGTCGCGGTACAGCGTGGCGCATCCGCATTTACCTGCCGCATTTCGCGGGCTGCGCATCGTGCAGCTGTCGGATTTGCATGCTGCCTCGTTCGGCAAGCATCAGGAACGGTTGCTCGCGCGCATCGACTCTCTGGCTCCCGACCTGGTGATCATCACGGGCGATTTGATCGATCGCCGCCGCACCGCCGACGAAAACGGCATGCGCCCCGCGATCACGCTGCTTGAAGCGCTCGGTGCGCGCTACCCCACCGTGCGGGTGGACGGCAATCACGAGCCGCTGTCAAAAGTGCGCGACCTGTTTCACGAAAAAGCCGTGGCGACCCCTGTCACCGATGTGACAAACGGCGCGACCGCAATCATGCGTGAGGGCGAGACGCTGACGATCGTCGGCATCCCCGATGTGGCGTGCTTCGGTTATGACGAAACCGCCTGGGCAGCGAATATGCGCCGCCTGACCGCGCCGCATAAAGACAGCTGCTTTATTGCGCTGTCCCACCGCCCGCAGTATCTCAAGGAATATGCCGCGGCCGATCTGCCGCTGGTGCTCAGCGGGCATGCGCACGGCGGGCAATGGCGATTGCCGCTTGTGGGCGGCTTATATGCCCCCGAGCAAGGCGTGTTTCCCGCCTACACTGCCGGCATCTACCGCGAAGGCGACACGCAAATGGTCGTCAGCCGCGGACTCGGCAACAGCGGCTTCCCGCTGCGGTTGTTCAACCGCCCCGACATTGTGCTGCTCACGCTGCAATAACATTTCACGCAAAGGAGGTTGGCTCGATGAAGTCACCGCAAAGCTCTGCCGTCACCGGCTATCACCGCGCCAACCGCGCGGGTGCGATGCTGCTGATCATGACGGTATGTCAATACGGTATTCCCGCGGTATTTTTCGGTGTGATGCGCGGCATTTTTCATGTGGACACCGCTGCCGACGCTTGGGGACTGCCCTCGGCGGCGTATCTGTGCATCTACCTGCTGATGTATACACTGACCATGGGTGTGCCGCTGTTTTTCGGCACCCGCATGGTGTTTTCGGGGCATTTGCCCCGCTTATCCCCGCTCAATCTGTCGCTTGACCGCCGCGTCAGCGTGGTGATGGTGGGTGTGGCGCTGTGCCTCTTTGCCAACATGACAGCCGCGCTGTTCACGGCAGCGGGCGGCCGCCTCGGACTTCCCGAAACCGAAGCGCTGCGCATGGGCGACGGCTCGTTCGGCACACTGCTGCTGGATTTGATCGTGTATGCGATCGTGCCCGCTGTTATGGAAGAAGCGCTGTTGCGCGGCATCGTGCTGCAAACGCTGCGCCCGCTCGGCAGCGGCATCGCTGTGACCGTGTCGGCGGCATTGTTCGGCTTGATGCACGGCGATTTTTCGCAGGTACCGTATGCCATGCTCATGGGATTGGTACTGGGCGCCGTGTTTGTGTATACCGACGATTTGAAGATGACGATCATCATCCATGCGCTCGCCAATGCCTTGGCGGTCGTGACCGGATTTATGCTGCAATTCTCCGATACCGCCTCAGCAACCTTCTGGGAACTGGTTATCCTCATCGTCGTGCTGATGATGGGCGCGGTGGCGGCGCTGTGGTTGCGCAAGCATCCGCTGGAACGCAGCCGGCCCACCTATGACCGTCCGTTCGCCGCGCGCATCAAAACCGTCGCGAGTGCCCCGCTGCTGTGGAGTGCCGTCGGGTTGATGATCACCCTCGCGATCGTCGGCAATTTGGTGTGATTGTTCGGACGATTTCGCCATAACCCTGTAGGGCACGGCCTCAAGTGCCGTGCCGCGAAACGCCACTTGAGGGCGTTCCCTGCAACAGCCCCAAAACCTACCTCCGAGAGGATTTGACACTATGAACATCGTTCTGGCATCCGCATCCCCGCGCCGTCGCGAAATTTGCGATCTGCTGGGCATCACCTATACCGTACATCCCGCCGCGGCGGAGCGCGCATTCGATCCTGCCCTGTCGGCGGAGGAAAATGTGCTGGCAACCGCCCGCGCCAAAGCAGAGGAGGTTGCCGCTGTTTTGGGAACGGCCGTGCCCGTGCTGGGCGCGGACACCGCTGTGATCCTTGACGAAAACGGCGGCTATGAAGCGCTGGGCAAACCGTCGGACGCGGACGATGCCAAGGCGATGTTGCGCCGCCTTGCGGGACGCGAGCATCGCGTGCTGACAGGCGTGTGGGTATGCGCCGACGGCAAAGCGGACGGTATCGTTTCGGCGGCAACGGTGCGTTTTGCACCGATGACCGACGCGGATATCGACGCGTATGTGCGCACGAATGATCCGCTTGACAAAGCAGGTAGTTACGGCATCCAAGGCCCGTGTGCGCGCCACATCGACGGCATCGACGGTGATTTTTACACTGTGATGGGTCTGCCTGCGGCCGCCTTATGGCGTTTTTTGAAAGAATTTTGAGCATTTGCCCCGTGAAAGCGGGGCTTTTTTTCGTAAAATAACTTTACAAGATTTTTTATTTATGTTACAATTAAACGGAAATCGGTGTTTGGAAAAGGAGGCGGTTGCGCGTGATCGCTGTGGTTACTTCGGGAAAAGGCGGTGTCGGTAAATCGACCGTGTGTGTCGGGCTTGCCTGTGCGCTTGCCGATCGCGGCCAGCGTGTATTGGTGATCGATACCGATGCGGGTCTGCGCAGCCTTGACTTGATGATGGGCATCGCGGAGAATGCGGTGCATGATCTGGGGGATATTTTCCGCCGTGAATGCGACCCGCAAAGCACCATTTGCCCCTCCCCCATTCACGAAAATGTGTTTGTCATCCCCGCGCCGACTTCGCTTGAGGAGCTTTGCACTCCTGCGGAAATGACCTATCTCTGCCGCGGTCTTGCCGCGCACTACGATACGGTGCTGATCGATTGTCCCGCCGGTCTCGGTCGCGGCTTTCAAACCGCCGTTGCGGCGGCGGATCGCGCTATTTTGGTCGCCACCCCCGATGAGGTGTGCGCCCGCGACGCGTTCTTCACCTCCGACCGTTTGGACAAGCTGGATATCTCTTATAAAATGATCCTCAACCGTGTGCGTCCGAAAGCGGTCAAGCGCGGTGCGATGCTGGATATCGACGAGGTCATGGATCTCGCGCAGGTGCCGCTGCTCGGCGTGCTTCCCGAGGAGGAAGCGGTCACGCTGGCAACCTCCAAAGGTGCGGGGCTGCCGAAAAAGAGCTACGCCACCCAATGCTTCAAAAATATCGCGGCGCGTTTTTGCGGCGAATCCGTCCCGCTCGCGCGCATCGATAAGATGACTTGATATACGGAAATTGGCAACTCATCCGCCTGTTCACCACTACTCAGAAAAGGAGTGTGCTACCGATATGAATATTGCTTTGATTGCTCATGACACAAAAAAAGAGCTGATGGTGCAGTTTTGCATCGCTTACTGCGGCATCCTCAGCCGTCATCACATTTGCGCCACCGGCACAACCGGTAAAATGATCTCGGAAGCAACGGGACTGCCCGTGCTGCGTTATCTGAGCGGCGCGCAGGGCGGCGCTCAGCAGATCTCCGCGCGTATCCAGTGCGATGAGA
>JAZURB010000283.1:0-9184 GCA_045605945.1 Acutalibacteraceae bacterium | reverse complement strand
TGCCGTCGCGCCGGGGATCAGCGGTGGAGAATTCCACGCCGTGAATAATATTCAGACCGTGGCGCTTACCGATGATGACTGCGCGGGTCGCGCCCGCAGTGGTATCGTGGTCGGTGACAGACAGGGTGTTGATACCGCGGCGTTTCGCCATGACAATCAAGTCTTCGATACCCATAGATCCGTCGGAAATTTTCGTGTGGCAATGCAGATCACTGGCCATTGCAGTGTCCCTCCATCCGTGGTAGTGTAATTGGTGTTGACGGAAGAATAGTAGAATTCCCCTCATTTATACATTATACGCGGGTTTTCGTCAAATTACAAGTCAGCAAACCGCCCAAATCCATCCCCAAACCATGTGGGATTTTGTGAATAATTTTCACAGATGCGGCATAGACGGCAAGTCCTAAGAACGGCGGTGCATCGTAGCGCGCGGGGGTTTACTCCCGCCGCAAGTCAGACCCGTTCGACTACGCGCGCATAGCGCGCTGCGCTTAAGGGCTGACGCGGATGAGACGAAGTCGAACAGCTGACTCGTGACAGCCGCCTTCCCTTACAAAAAACCTCCGTTTTCGGCAAAGCCGAAAACGGAGGTAGTCGGTGGTTATCAAAATCCTGCGTAGGCAGTTAACTGTGCAACGATGGGTTGATCCTGATACACATCGCGCGATACGGGAATCAGCACATGATTAAATTCCATCACCGCCATGACGGGCTCGTTGTATACGGTATGGGATACGCTCACATACACCGCGTCTGATGTAACAAGCAGATATTCCGGTTTTAAATTAAGGGAAGGTGTGCCGAATGCGGCATACAGTTCTACAAGAACATAGTCCTCGTAAAAGTCCGCATCATACGGATCGTATGCCGATGCATCCACGATGTCGTTTTCATGTGCGGCAAGGTAGGCGGCTTGTTCTTCTGCCGTGGCAAACACGAGCGGCTGTGTATGGTTATATCCGCAATCGTGATCCGCCGACACGGTTGTCGTATAGACGGCGGTGTTTTGCGCAACGCACAGGGTTGCTGTGTCGGTATAGCGCGTAACAACAACGGTTTTGCCCTGCACGGCGGCAGGATCCGCCTCGACCAAGAGCCAGCGATTGCTTTCCGTGGTCATCGTTCCGTCAACCTCCAAGGTCACCAGTGCGACATAAACCGTGGTATCGTCCGCCGATACAGCAGCAATATACGCATCGGTTTGCATCGCCTGCACGGGAATGATCGCGTTTTCGGGCACGGTGATCTCACCGAAATAAGCGAAAGGCTGATAGCTGCCGCGATATGCCGCGCGAAACGCTTGCCATTGTTCGGCAGTGGTGATCACGGGCGGCGTTTCGGGCGGGGCGCTGACCCACGAGTTGATCGCGGTTGTTTCAAAGGTGAGCGCTTGTTGCGCGAGCGGGGCGCGACCGGACGCATCCTTATATAAAAGCAACGTATCGCGCACGGTCAGGCGACCGTCGTGGTTGAAATCCCAAGCGGCAGCTTGCGCGACGGTGACGGTTTGTCTGCCGGTGGTGGCTTGGAACAGCGCCAACGCTTCCTGCATCGCATGAGTTCCGTCAGCTTCGGCGGGAGATGCGGCGACGCCCATCACGGCGCACCCAAGCAAAGCGAAAACGAAAAGTAAAGAAAGAGCGAACTTGGAAAGCTTCATAATATCCCTCCTTGTATAATCAGTATACTATACATTTACCAGAATGTATAGATTGTTTTGTTGAGATACCCATAATAATAATGCCGCAAAGGGCTTTTTGTAGTTTTTTTCTCATAAATACCCTCCGTTACTTTTTATTCAAGAGCTTCTGATTTGTTCATCGGACTCGCCTCCTCATTATTTCTCTTAAGTATTCTTTTGAATCAAACCCTTGATCTCCTCCAGCGTCTTTGGTTCGTAATCCGAAAATGTAAATTTGGAATGTGGAAACGGAAAATGATCTGCATAGGTAGATGCCTCGTGGTATTTACCATCAGCATCATAGAAAAACCGTCCGAGATGCGGGAATTCGTGCATATAGCGGTAAATAACCGTTTTCTCACCACTCTGAGATGTTCTTTCATTTTCGGATTTCACTAAAAACAACAATACGCGATGCCCGACCTGCAACCGCGGAACGCCTTCTGCGCTGGAGTACTCGCCTGTCGCCGTATCCGCAACACACAGTCGATCTTTTTTAGTAAGATCCCCTTTAAGAACTTCTCGAATCGATGCATGCGCATAGTTTTCATTAAAAAGTAATCTTGTACCTTCTTCAACCTCGACAATGTCCGCAACCACGATGACATCCGATTCTGCCGCCATGCTGTAAAATGTATACGGTTCGTCGATGCTTAAATGTATAGAATAAGGATGCATCATATTATCCTCATAGCGCATACTGTCCATCGGATACAAAATGCTTTGCTGATCTATATAAAGATATACATATCTGCCGATACCGCACACAACAAGCGCCGCGCATGCCGCCAGCGATACCCAGCGGATCCACTTGTTTGGGCGTTTTTGGGGGATACAGTCTTCGATCGGCGTGATATCCACCAGCTGCGGATCAACATCGCCGATCAGACGGAGTAAACGCGCAGGCTTCATACATGGATTCCTTCTTTCTCTAAACGATCTTTCAGTTTTTTGCGGGTGCGGCTGAGCATCATGCGCACCGCGGTTTCTTGTTTGCCGCATTTTTGCGCAATATCTTTGATGCAGTCCATGTGCCAATATCGCCGCAAAAACACCCAACGCTCGGTGGTGGGTAAGGCGGCTAAAAAGGCATTGAGCGTATCACGGATGACGATCGATTCCATGGCGGCTTGAGTATCGTCGTTGCCGAAGCATTCTTCCAGTTCCTCGAATATCACCGTATGCGGTGCCGTCTTGCGTTTGTTGAACATATTGACGGCGGTGTTGCGAGTGGCGGCGGCTATGTAATATTTCAGGTCGGCGATCTCGGTTTCGCGCGCGGCATTTGCCACATGAACATAGACATCATTCAAACAGTCGTCCACATCGTCATTATCACGCAGGATACGAAAAGCAATTTTGCGGCAATAGGTGCCGTATTGCTCGGAAAGATCGGCGACAGATACATCCGACGCTGCGTTTTCGCGCTGCGAAACAGCGGGCTTTGTCATGCGCATTCGCCTCCTTTATATATAATAGACAAGCGTTTTGTCATAATGTAACATAATTTTTTTGCGTATGCAAGAAAAAGCCGGGAACCGCAAACGGATAAGCTGTCGAGCCGCAGGCGGCGAGAAACATTCGACTTCGCAACCTGCGGTTGCTGCGCTTAAGGACTGACGCGCCGCAAGTCAGACCCGTTCGACTACGCGCGCATAGCGCGTCAGCCCTTAAGCGAGCCGAAGGCGAGTCGAATGGGTCTAATCGATGGCATAGCGAAACGGCATGCAGGGCGTTCCCTACGGAAATACACAAATCGCGGCGGCAACATCGTAGGGCGGGGGTTTACTCCCGCCGCGTAACGCATCCATTCAAATTTGCGATTACTTTATCTCTCCCTCAGTCACGACTTTGTCGTGCCAGCTCCCTCGTCAGAGGGAGCCAAGATGGCGCGCCGTCGATTTGCAACATGAAACGCGACGATGTGGGTATTGTCCCCTGTGAAAACGCCGTGCGGGGTGCTCCCCTGCGCAAACCTTACCGTTTATTTACAATTTTTTCGGTTGTCACGCGGGACGGTTTGTGGTATGATAAATATATATATGCCAAATTCCCTTTGTGAGAAAGGATGACGTAAGCAGTATGGGACTGATGAAATGGTTATTCGGCGATTACAGCAAGCGCGAGATCAAGCGCGCACAGCCGATTTGCGATAAGGTGCTCGCGCTCGAGGAAACCTACAAAGCGATGAGCGAGGAGGAGCTGCGCGGCAAGACGGCGTTCTTCAAAGAGCAGCTCGCTGGGGGCAAAACGCTCGACGATATTCTGCCCGAGGCGTACGCGACTTGCCGCGAGGCGACGCGCCGCGTACTGCACACGCCGCACTTCCCCGTGCAGGTGCTCGGCGGCATCATTTTGCATCAAGGGCGCATCGCCGAGATGAAAACCGGTGAAGGTAAAACCCAAACCGTGCTTCTGCCTGCATACTTGAATGCGCTGACGGGCAACGGCGTACATATTGTCACCGTCAACGAATACCTTGCCGCGCGCGACAGCGAATGGATGGGCGAGGTGTACACCTACCTCGGACTGACGGTGGGTCTGATCACCCACGATATGTCGCCCGACGAGCGCCGCAAGGCGTACGCTGCCGATATTACCTACGGCACGAACAATGAGTTCGGCTTTGACTATCTGCGTGACAACATGGTCGTGCATGCGCACCAAAAGGTACAGCGCGGTCACAACTTCGCCGTTGTTGACGAGGTTGACTCGATCCTCATCGACGAAGCGCGCACCCCGCTCATCATCTCGGGCGCGGGCGACAAGTCCACCGATATGTATGAGCAAGCGGATCGCTTTGCCAAGACGCTGACCCGCATGAAGGTCAAGGAAATGGACACCAAAGAGGACCAAGAAGCGGTCGGCGCGGAAGCGGACTATATTGTCGACGAAAAAGCACGCACCGCCACCCTCACGCAAAACGGTGTCAAAAAAGCGGAGCGTTGGTTCCAAATCGAAAACTTAATGGACGATGACAACATCACCCTGCTGCATCACATCAACCAAGCGATCAAAGCGCGCGGTGTGATGCGCCTCGATATCGACTATGTGGTGCGCGGCGATGAGGTCGTTATCGTTGATGAGCACACGGGTCGTATGATGGTGGGCCGTCGCTATAACGAAGGTCTGCATCAGGCGATCGAAGCGAAGGAAGGCGAGAAGGTGCAGCGCGAAAGCCGCACGCTCGCGACCGTGACCTTCCAAAACTACTTCCGTATGTATAAAAAACTGTCGGGCATGACGGGTACAGCGGTCACCGAGGAGACGGAGTTCCAGCAGATCTACCACCTTGATGTGGTGGAAATCCCCACCAACCGCCCCGTGGTGCGCGCCGATTTGAACGATCTGTTCTATAAGACCGAGCAGGCGAAATTCGCCGCCGTCATCGATCAGATCGAGGAATGCCACAAGCGCGAGCAGCCCGTTCTCGTCGGCACGGTGTCCATCGAGACTTCCGAGCGTTTGTCGGCGGCGCTCAAGCGTCGCGGCATCAAGCACAATGTCTTGAACGCGAAGGTGCACGATAAGGAAGCCGAGATCGTTGCGCAGGCGGGCAAACCGGGCGCAGTCACCGTCGCCACCAACATGGCGGGACGCGGTACCGATATCAAGCTCGGCGGCAACCCCGAATTTATGGCGAAAGCGGAAATGCGCCGTCAGGGCATCCCCGAAGAGCTGATCGCCCAAGCGGATAACTACGGCACGGCAGCCGACGCGGAAGCCGAGGCAGCGCGCGTGATGTTCCGCGAGCTGGAGGAAAAATATAAAGAAGAAATCCGCCCCGATGTGGAAAAAGTGGTCGCCGCAGGCGGTCTCTTCATCATCGGCACCGAGCGCCACGAATCCCGCCGCATCGACAACCAGTTGCGCGGTCGTTCGGGTCGTCAGGGTGACCCCGGCACCACCCGCTTCTATCTGTCGGCGGAGGACGATTTGATCCGTTTGTTTGCGGGCGACCGTTTCTATACGATCATGGATACCTTCCGCATCGAGGAAGGCATGGCGCTGGAAAATAAAATGCTCACCGACATGGTCGAGACCGCGCAACGCCGCGTGGAAGAGCGCCACTTCGGCGCACGCCGCAGCGTCATTCAGTTTGACGATGTTATGAACCGTCAGCGCGAGATCATCTATTCGCAGCGCGATCAGGTGCTCGGCGGCGAGGATATGCGCGAGAAGATCCTCGGCATGATCCGCGAGTCGATCGCCTCCACCGTCGCGACCTATACGGCGGACAACGAGGAGCATAACAACTGGAACCTCGTGGGTCTGCGCAGCTACTATAACGGCTGGTTGTGCGACGAAAACGATTTCAAGTATTCCGCCCAAGAGCTCGAGGATATGGAGCGCGAGGAGATCACCGACCTGCTCATTGAGCGCGCCGAGGCGAAATACGCCGAAAAAGAGGAGCGCTACGGCGAGATGATGCGCGAGATCGAGCGCGTGGTGTTGCTGAAAAACGTCGATCGCCACTGGATGGATCACATCGACAACATGGAAGAACTCAAGCGCGGCATCCACCTGCGTTCCTATGCGCAAAAGGATCCCGTCGTGATGTACCGTCTCGAGGGCTTCGAGATGTTTGACGGCATGGTCGCCGCGATCCGTGAGGATACCGCCCGTTCGATGATGACCGTTGAAGTGCGCACCTCGGCGCCGATCGAGCGCAAGCAGGTTGCGAAAGAAACGTCCGCTTCCGTCAGCGACGGCACGCTGCAAAAGCGTCCCGTGCGCAAAACGGTGGCTGAGAAGGTCGGTCGCAACGATCCCTGTCCGTGCGGCAGCGGCAAGAAATATAAAAAATGCTGCGGCGCAAACGAAGAGGACTAAGCATAAAGGAGAATGAGGAACTATGAAACTCGGTATTGTCGGGTTGCCCAATGTCGGCAAATCCACGCTGTTTAACGCGATTACGAATGCGGGTGCGCAGAGTGCGAACTACCCGTTTTGCACCATCGACCCCAATGTGGGTGTCGTTGCCGTGCCCGATAAGCGCCTCGATGCGCTGGCAGAAATGTACAATCCGCAAAAGCTGACCCCTGCTGTGATCGAATTTGTGGATATCGCGGGTCTGGTGAAGGGCGCGAGCAAGGGCGAGGGTCTCGGCAACAAATTCCTTGCGAACATCCGTGAGGTGGACGCGATCGTGCATGTGGTGCGCTGCTTTGAGAATGACGACATCATCCATGTCGAGGGCAGCATCGATCCGCTGCGCGACATCGAAACGATCAACCTCGAGTTGATCTTCTCGGATATGGAGATGCTGCAGCGCCGTATCGACCGCACCCAAAAAGCGCTCAAGGGTGACCGCAGCCTGCAGGCCGAGCTGACCTTCTTCACTCGCGTGATGGCGGCGCTCGAAGAAGGCAAAGCGGCGCGCACCGTTGAATGCACCGACGAAGAAGCGGCGATGCTCGCCGATGTGGCGCTCTTGACGAAAAAGCCCGTGATCTATGCGGCGAACCTCAGCGAAGAGGATTTCACAAGCGGCGGTGCGGAAGGCAACCCCTATTATCAAAAAGTTGCGGCGCTGGCTGCCGAGGAAAATGCCGAAGTGCTGCCCATCTGCGCGCAGCTGGAAGCGGATATCGCGGGCATGGAAGCGGAAGAAAAAGAACTGTTCCTCTCCGAACTCGGTCTGGAGCAGGGCGGCCTTGATCGCCTCATCCAAAAGAGTTACCACCTGCTGGGTCTGATCTCCTATCTCACCGCGGGCACGCCCGAGGTGCGCGCCTGGACGATCACCCGCGGCACCAAAGCGCCGCAGGCGGCAGGCAAGATCCATACCGATTTTGAGCGTGGCTTCATCCGCGCCGAGGTCATTCCGTATGACCAGCTCATCGAGTGCGGTTCGTTGGCGGCTGCCAAGGAAAAGGGCCTTGTGCGCTCGGAAGGCAAAGAATATGTCATGCAGGACGGCGATGTGGTGTTGTTCCGCTTCAATGTGTAATGTATGAAAAAAGCACGGAAGGTTTGCCGCTTTCCGTGCTTTGTTTTAGGGGATGTAGGGGACGATGCCCTCATCGTCCCGTTATGAAGGCGGCTATTGCGCATGCCGGGGGAGTTTTTTGATGCGCCGGGGCAGAGAATACTCAATTTCGCGGGAGGTGACGCGGTGGAACGGCTTGTATTTCATGTGAATGTGAACAGTGCGTTTTTGTCGTGGGAAGCGACGCGCCGCGTGCGCGAGGGCAAACCCGATCTGCGCGATATCCCTGCGGCAATCGGCGGCGATCCCGAAAAACGCACGGGCGTGATTTTGGCAAAATCGATTCCCGCCAAGGCTTACGGTATCAAAACGGGTGAGCCCGTCGCGATGGCGCTGCGCAAATGCCCGTCGCTGGCGCTTGCACCGCCCGATTTCGCGTTATATCACGCTTGTTCGGCGGCGTTTATGGATATCTGCCGCGATTTTGCACCCGTGGTGGAAAAATATTCGATCGACGAATGCTTTCTCGATATGACGGGCACGCATCTCATTTATCCCGACCCCGTGGAAGCGGCGCACATGCTGCGCCGCCGCATCCGCGACACGCTCGGCTTCACCGTCAATGTCGGGGTGGGATCGAACAAGTTTCTCGCGAAGGTTGCGGGCGATTTTGAAAAACCCGATAAGGTACACACGCTGTTTTCAAAGGAAATCCCCGAAAAACTGTGGCGATTATCGGTGCGCGATATGATCGGCGTCGGCGCGGCAACGGCGGAAAAACTCGAGCGCTGCAAACTGCGCACCGTCGGGGATGCGGCGCGGGTGGAGCTTGCGGTGCTGCAAGCCATCGTCGGTAACAAAGCGGGTGAATATATCCATGCCCGCGCACGCGGAATCGATGACAGCCCCGTGTCGGATGTGCCCGAGGAAGCCAAGGGCTACAGCATGGCGGTGACGCTCGAAGAGGATGTGACCGATTATGAGACGGCGAGCGGGATCCTTTTGTCGCTGGCGGACAGCGTGAGTGCGCGCATGCGCGCTGACGGCGCAAAAGCGATGGGGATCGGTGTCACGGTGCGCACGCTCGATTTTAAAAATCGCTCGCACCAGCGCAAGCTTGCCATTCCGACGGATATCACCGACGAGATTTATGCGCAGACCGTGCGGCTGATGCGGGAACTATGGGACGGACACACGCCGCTGCGATTGATCGGCGTGTCGTTGTTTGATGTGACACATGAGGACAGCGTGCAAATGACATTGTTTGGGGAAGAGGATAAAGAGCGATTGCGCACGCTGGATCGCACGGTGGACGAACTGCGTCGCCGTTTCGGTGCGGACGGCATTGTGCGCGGCGGCGCGATGGACGCGCCCGATCGCATCGGCAGAAAATACAAAGCGAAAGCCAAGGAGGAGTCGGAATGAACACAGTGAAGATCGACAAAAAGCAAGCGCACATGGTGGCGCATCGCGGCATGAGCGGGTTGGAAACCGAAAACACCTGCGCGGCGTTTGTGGCGGCGGGAAACCGCTCGCACTTCGGCATCGAAACGGATGTGCATGTGACGGCG
>JAZURB010000282.1:0-2200 GCA_045605945.1 Acutalibacteraceae bacterium | reverse complement strand
ACGAGCCGACGAACCATCTGGACATTCAGTCGCGTGAGGCTTTGGAGAACGCGCTCTCCGCATTCGACGGCACGATCATCGCCGTATCGCACGACCGCTATTTCATCGAAAAACTGGCGACGCGCATCGTAGCGATCTCGCCCGACGGATGTGACGATTTCCACGGCGGATACGATGCGTATGTGACATGGAAAAACCGCACGGCGCAAGGCACGCTCCAAACGGCGGAGGAAGAAAAGCCGTCCTCTCAAAAGGAGGAATATCTGGCGCGTAAGCAGGAAGCGGCACGTCTGAGACAGCGCGAAAAGCGCAAACAGACGATCGCTGCCGAAATCGAAGCGACGGAAAAGCGACTCGCGGAGATTCAGGACGAGCTGTTCGGCGATGCCGCCTCGGATTACAAGCGCGCGGCGGAGCTGGATGACGAGCGCATCACGGTGGAGGATCGCCTGATGCAGCTCTACGAGGAAGAGGAAGAGTTGAAGAAGGGATAAGCAGGGGCGCCGCCCCCGCACCCTGCCACCCCCTTTTACAAAAGGGGGTGGATCCTAAAAACTTTTTATAAACTCCCTATTCGATTTCGTGTTCCCGATTGATGAAAATGTGTTCGTTAAATGCAAATCTGATGAGGGGGGATATTACAATGGATAAAAAAGCATTTATTAAATACATATCAGCATTATTATTATTTGGTCTCAATGGAATAGTGGCAAGTCATATACCACTCGACAGTTATGAAATTGTCTTTTTACGAACACTTATCGGTAGTGTCTTGTTGGTTGTCTTGTTTTGGCTTGGCAAAGGTAAGTTTCACATAAAAGCATACAAGAAAGATTTTCTCTTCATTGTCCTTTCCGGTATTGCTATGGGAACAAGTTGGATGTTCTTATATGAAGCATATCAGCAAATAGGTGTAAGTTTATCATCATTGCTCTATTATTGTGGACCTGTAATTGTAATGATATTATCGCCGATTATCTTTCATGAAAAACTAACACTTCCTAAACTGTTAGGGTTTGTAACCGTGCTTGTTGGCATTTTCCTTGTGAATGGCAGTGCGGTTGGCAGCAGCAACACTTGGGGATTATTCTGCGGTGCAATGTCGGCTGTGATGTATTTCTTTATGGTAACACTTAACAAGCAGTCCAAAAGCATCAGTGGAATGGAAAATTCCGTAATACAACTTATAGTAAGTTTTTTAACCGTTGCGGTATTTGTGGGCATAAAACAAGGCTTTGTTCTTGATGTTCCTGCAAATGCCTGGGGGTGGATATTTGTGCTTGGCGTTCTTAATACAGGTATCGGTTGTTATCTGTATTTTTCCCCACTCGCCAAACTCCCTGTCCAAACTGTAGCGGTGTGCGGTTATTTGGAACCGTTGTCTGCGGTTGTTTTCGCTGCTCTATTGCTCGGCGAAAGAATGACCGTAGTTCAAATAGTTGGTGCGTTTTGTATCATCGGCGGTGCAATGATTGGCGAACTGATAAAGCCAAAGAGAATATAGAATTTGAGTTTGTCTTTCAGTTTTTAAGTGTAGTTTACAGGAACACAAAAGGTAATTAAGTATTAATAAAAAGGATGCCGTTACGAAAACCAATGTCATTAACTTAAGGCACAAGTTTCATCATATTGCACAATGTAGGGGTGGTCATTGACCGCCCGCGGGCGACCTATTATGGTCGCCCCTACAAGAGAATTGTTGTGCATATGGACAGGTGTGTTTCCTTAAGTTCATGACATTGGCTACGAAAACAGCATCTTTTTTGTTTTACTTGTTTTCACCGAGAAGCGATATCATCTCTGCCGACGGCTCCAGTATCACGCCAATCACGTTATCCGCCGCATCGACGAACACGGCGAGATACGCACCGTCGGGGCGGTACGTGACCGTGTAGTTATACACGCGCATCGCGGGATATTTTGCGCGCACGTCTTTGCCGATTTTGCCGCGCTCAAGCGGTGTAAAGCACACCAGTTCGTCAAGTGCCAGCCGCGCTTCGATGATCTCAATCCGTCGCCCCTGCGATTTGCGGACAACGAGATCCTCCCCGCCCGCACCGTCGGACGGCTCGATCGCATAGGAAAACGATGTCATCACATAGCGAAGTGAATAATACAATCCAACGCCAAAAAGCACGATTGCCGCCGCCTGCAGAATCGCCTGCCAAGCGGGCAGAATCGGTGCGAGCAAAAACACAGC
>JAZURB010000281.1:0-7883 GCA_045605945.1 Acutalibacteraceae bacterium | reverse complement strand
TCTCTTTCCAATCGGCGATCGTTTGGATACAGCACTGCAATCGCTGCGGATAGGCATCCGCCAGATAGGCGTTGGCAAGATCGAGCGATTGCAAAATCAAATAGGACGGGCTGGTAGAACCAAACAACGCCAGCGCTTGCTTTGCCTGTGCTGCACACAACGCAGGCGCATTGCCCGCAATATGCAAATAGGCACCGCCCGTTAGCACAGGCAGGGTCTTATGCGCCGAATCACAGCAAAGATCCGCGCCGAGATCCATCGGATGCTGCGACGGCTGCAAAAAGCGCAGATAAGCGCCGTGAGCATTATCCACCACAAGCAACACGCCGTGGCGGCGACAAACCGCAGAAATCGCCGCGATATCCAACGTATTTCCCAAATAATCGGGCGAGGTGATGTATACTGCTGTCGGTGCGTCAAGTTCAAGGAGCGTCTCCAGCTGTGCGATATCCACCGCACAGGACAGATAAGAATCGCCGCAGGTCAGCCATTCCACATCAACACCCAGCAACGCCGCAGCACTGACAAACACACGGTGGGCATTGCGCCCCGCAATCACTTTCGGGCTTGTTCCCCGCGAGGTTGCCAAGCACCGCACCAAGTAGAGCATAGCGCGGATTACATGGGACGAACCTTCGGTGGAATAGTAGGTTTGGCAACCGAAGAGCGCCGAAGCATTTTGCTCACTTTGGGCGATAATGCCGTCCGCTTCATACAAGCTGTCCGCACCGACAAATTCGGTGATATCCAGCGACTCGCAGCCGAGAAAATCGACACCTTTATGCCCCGGCATATGAACACGCACGGTATCGCGCGCGATATACTCTTTTACAAAATCAACGATTGGTGTTTTCATTCCGCTTGTCCTTCAAACAGCCGCGCAATTTGCACCATGATCGCACACTCCATGCGCTTGCGGAACAGATCGCAGCCGTATTCATAAATACCGGTGACCGAGCCTGTCGCATGATAGGCATTGGCAGCGCAGCCGCCCGAGCAATAGAGTCGCGCCCAGCAATCACGGCAGGCTTCGCGTGCATACACATTACATGCCATAAATTCATTCTGCACCGCCGTGTTGGACACGCCGTCGAACACATTGCCGAGTTTAAAACGCTCCTCACCGACGAACTGGTGGCAGGGATACAGATCACCCCACGGAGTGACCGCCATATATTCGGTTCCCGAGCCGCAACCCGAGATGCGCTTGTAGATACAAGGGCCGCCTGTCAAATCGATCATATAGTGATAGAAGGTGAAGGGTTTGCCCTCTTTGTCGCGTTTGAGCATCAGCTCGGCGAGCTTTTCGTATTGATCCATGACGATGACCTTGTCCTCTTCGGTCAGCTCTGCGGGATCGCCCGCCGCACACACAACGGGTTCCATCGAAAGCTCGGAGAAGCCGAGATCCAGCATCGTCTGGATATCTTTGAGAAAATCGGGGTTGGCATGCGTGAAGGTGCCGCGCATATAATAGCCTTTGCCGTCGCGCGCATTGACAAGCTTTTGAAACTTCGGCACGATACGATCAAAGCTGCCGTTGCCCGCATAATCCACACGAAAACGGTCGTGGATCTCCTTGCGACCGTCGAGGCTGAGCACCACATTGCTCATCTCGCGATTGGCGAAATCGATCACATCGTCATCGATGAGCACGCCATTGGTCGTTAAGGTGAAGCGGAAGTTTTTGCCCTTTTCTTTCTCCACCTCGCGCGCATACGCTACAAGCTGCTTGACGACGTCGAAGTTCATCAGCGGCTCGCCGCCGAAGAAATCGACCTCCAAATTGCGGCGTGTTCCCGAATTTTCAATCAGAAAATCGAGTGCCGCTTTGCCGACTTCGAAGCTCATAACAGCGCGGTCGCCATGATATTTTCCTTGGCTGGCAAAGCAATACGAGCAATTCAGGTTGCAGGTGTGCGCAATATGCAGACACAGCGCCTTAACAACGCCCGCCGTTTTTTCTTTCAACTTACCCGCCATTGCCTCGAAGGTGTCGGGCGCGAACAGCTTGCCGCTATTCTTAAGCGCGGCAATTTGGTCGTAGCATTCTTCGATCTCCGCTGCATCCGCTTGCGGATAGTTTGCTTTCGCCTTGGCAATCACCGTGTCACGATCATTGTTTTCAAACATCGCGATCATGTCATAGGCAATATCATCCACGGCATGAATCGAGCCCGAGCAAACATCCAGCACGATATTATAGCCGCCGAGTTTATATTGATGTATCATAACGGTTCCCCACTTTTTCGATATAAAAAATGCCGCCGAACGGCGGCATTTTAGGCTTTGAAATTACTTCTTGTTCTCGCACTGTTGGTTAGCGATACCGCAGCTGGTTTTGCAAGCAGATTGGCAGGAAGTTTGGCACTCGCCGCAGCCGCCGTTTTTCGCGCTTTCGCACAGGTTGCGCGTTTCAACCGTTTGAATGTGTTTCATAAGTTTGCACCCTCCATCAAAAGTTTATTTTATTATAGCACAGCACCTGCGCAAAGTCAACAATCAATTCTTGTTCTGTCGATGTTTGCCGATGAAGCGAAAATAGTTGCCGTTGGGCGCTGACGCATGGACAATTTCATCGATATATAGTATACTTAGCTTAGAAAAAAGGAGGCGATAGCGATGAAATATGAGTTGCGCATTGACGAACAAGCTGAAGAATGCGTCGTCGTGACGGCACGAGCACCCTCCCCGCTCACCGAGGCGATCGAGGCGCTGGTCACTAAGCACGCCGCGCCCGATACGGTGACCGTTTATCGCGACGGCGATATACGCACGGTGGCTTTTGCGGATATGGAATGCATTACGGTTGCGGATGGCAAAACTACGGTGATTCTTGAAAACGGTGAGAAGTGGCGCGCCAAACAGCGTTTATATGAACTCGAAGATGCGGCGCCGTCGGCATTTATTCGCATCAACAAATCGACAATTGCCAACATTCGCCGCTTGGAGCGATTTTCTTCCACCTATGCGGGTGGCGTGAACGCGGTGTTTCAAAGCGGATATACGGAGTATGTGTCGCGGCGCTGCTTTGCCGATATCAAAAGGAGGTTGCCCAAATGAAAGACTACATTAAAAAATTCATGCGGCGCGGTCTGCTCGCCGCATCGGGCGGCCCGATCATCATGGCGATTATTTGCGCCATCCTCGGCGCCTGCGGCGTCATCGATACGCTGACCCCTAACGAAGTACTGCTCAGCACCGTCACTGTGACATTTATGGCGTTCGTTGCCGCCGGCATCGGCGTGGTTTATGAAATCGAGCGACTCCCCACCTTCCCCGCCGCACTCATTCACGGTGTGGTGCTGTATCTGGATTATATTCTCATTTACCTCGTGAACGGGTGGCTGCGCAGTCAATGGATCCCTGTGCTGATCTTTACGGGATGTTTTATCACAGGCTATTTGATCGTATGGTTGATCATCTGCCTCGTCACCCGTCGTAAAGCCAAACAGCTCAGCAATCGGTTGCCGCGATGAAGACGCGTTTTGCGGTTGCAATTCCCGCGCACGTGTGCTATACTGGCTCTTGCAAAGAGGTGGTTTTATGGCAGCGACAAATTGCGAATATTGCGCGTACTATTCCTATGACGAATATGAGGATTGGTACACCTGTGAAATGAATTTGGATGAGGATGACATGGTCCGCTTTTTAAGCGGCGACACCAAGCGCTGTCCTTATTTCCGCGACGGCGATGAATATGCTATCGCACGAAAACAATAACGACAGATAATAAAACTCCCGCAGTTCGTTTGAACTGCGGGAGTTTTTGCGTTAATCGATGAGACCAACCGTCTTTTCAAGGAACAGACGCGTGTCGGTCGTATTGATCTTGCCGTCGCCGTTGGCATCGCACAGATTCAACTTGGATTGGTTAAGAGTGGTGAGACGCACATTGTGTTGCAACAGCGTGCGCACATCTTCGGTCTTGAGGACCTTATCGCCGTTGACATCGCCTTGGCAACGCAGCACCGTGCCGCTTGCGTTGGTAATTTTACCGACACCGTAGACATATGCGCCCGTGGGCAAGGTTGCCGAAGCGAGTTTGGTCGTGCCCGACAGGCGGAATTTCACGGCGCTCATGTCGTCGCCGAAGTCTTTGAGCGTCGAGCTCGAAGCCACAAGGTTTTGCAGATGCACGGTCTTAGTACCGCTTTCCACATAGATCTCAATGTCCGCAGGAGCGGTGCCGGAAAGGGTCGCCGTTTGCTTGACAATCAGCACATTGGTAGAGGCCGTGTAATCAAACACCGCGCTGGAGTTATTATCCTTCAGCGTTTCCGTGCCGATTTTGAAATTCGACGTGGTATCCACCGTGATACCCGCAGTCTCCTTAGCGTTGTCGCGTGAGTTGTGTTTGATCTTCTTAAGATAGGTCACGTCCGCTGCAACAGCGGTTTTGGCGTTGCCCGAGATGGACACGGCCGTGATTGCGTTGAAAGCAGTCGTCACCTTGTCGGAATCGATACCGTAAATACGGATGGTTTCCACCGCATTGTTTATGGCGTTGGTAAGATTGGTTTGCTGGGTGGAAGAAATGGCGCTATTGAGCGAACGCATTTTGGCAACGCGTTCCGTCATAGTCTCCTGCAGGTAGCGAATAGCTGCCGCGGAGGCATCGCCCGTCGGGGTGATAGCGGCAGTTGTCCACACATCACCGGTTTCGTTGGCATAAAGCGCACTCTCGCAGAAGCTGGCAATGCCGTCGGCACCCGCTTCGCGCGCTTCTTTCAGCCAGCGCATTTCGTATTCTTCCGATTTGTAGGAGCTCGAAGTACCGACGCACACAAAGTGACCCGTAGCGGTCTTACCGCCGCAAGCTTCGACCATTTCGCCGGCGATATGACCGGGAATGTTCTGACCGTATGCCATCGGGAACACGATGTCGATATAGCCCTCGTTGAGCCATCTCTCGACATGCTGGTTCAAATTCTTACGCGCCTCTTCCATATCGGGGCCGGGCGACGAGGTGAGATAGATATGCGGCGCGACATTGTTGCGCGTCGTATAAATGTCGATCACCATCTGCGTCACTTGGTCGGCACGATACTGCACCCAATCCTCGTTACGCGGATTGGTCGTCATGTAGGTTTTGACAGCGCTGACGCTGCTGCCGTAAGTCGATTTGTAATAGCTCGACTTCATGAAGCCGTTGATGGTCGTGTTATCGTAACCATAGTAGTACGGATCGGTCTCTTTCACGCCGTCACCGTCCAGATCCGACGTTCCTTTGACATCCTGATAACGAATATAGTCAAGTTGGACACTTTCGATATCATAGGTGGTCATGAGATGCTGGAAGTTCTTTTTCAAGAAAGTGCGCACCTCGGTGTTGGCGGGGTTGAGGAAATAGTGATAGGTATTGCCACCGACCGCATACGCATATTTACCGTTTTGATGCTCGGTGTGGTTGTAGGCGTTGGTGTTGAGCCAATCGGGATATTTCGAAGGATTGTCAATGATCTTTTGGGCGATCGAATACCTAAATTGATCGTCACTGTCGCTGGTTTCACGATGATATGCCACATAGAAGGTCGTCCATTGAACATGCGGTTCAATTTCCAGATCATGGCAAATATCGATGATTGCCTGCATCATATCGTAAGGCTTCGTCAATTTGGTGTTCAAGCCGCCCATCTCATCGGGAACCAGGTTGGGATTATGCGTAAACGCCAAATCGTTGTGCTGCACATCGGCAGGGATCGGGAAGATCGTCGTCGAGTTGAACAGCGCTTCCACAAAAACCATGTTATAGCCGAGATTCTTCATTTGAACAAGGCGGTTGCGCAGGAATGCATCGATTTGCGACGCGCTCAAATCGCGCACATCGGTGCCTGTATTGTTGAACGGACGCCACCAAGTAGCGCGCATCTCGACCGTGCGGGTTTCGAAGCTGAGATCGTAAATTTTTTGATAGAGACGATTGATCGTCACATGATACGCCTCAATATCCTCTTGCTTAATATTACCGGGAACATTGTTCGCATTGGCCAACAGCGTATTGTAACGCGCAAGCATGTCGTTTGCACATGCGACCATTTGGTTATAGAGCGATTCCATGGTCGCGATATCCACCAAATGGAATTCATCCTTGGCTTTTTGGATCATCGACGCCGCAGAATAATCGTAAGTTTGTGTGACATCACGGTTATCGGGCAATGCATCCGAGGTGATACCCGTAAGCAGGAAAGCGCCGCGCACTGCTGCTGCAGCATCATAACGGAAGAAAACTTCTGTGCTATTGAGCGATACAACCGCACCGACGGCACCGTAACGGTCAAATGCGTAAGCACCGCCGTAGTTGGGGGTAGAGTCATCGTGCAGGGTTTGATCGGGAACAGAGATAACCATATGATTTTCGGGAACGACCGTACCGTAACCGCCGTGTTTTACCACATAGCCGGCAGCATTATTGCTTGCAACCGAACCCGAAGTGATGCGCACCAGAATGTCGTTATTATACGAATGAGAGCCGGCCGTTTCACCCGCTGCATACGGCTTGCCGTCAATGATACCGGTTCGTTTCATATCGCTTGCACGCAACGGGTGGGTATAGTCCGAATCTTTCGAGGTGCGGAACACATGCACGGTATCGGGATTGTTGTCGCCGTAAATATACACCGAATCGCCCAACTGAATTTGTTTCAAAAAATCCGAATATTCGGTGGTGCCGGAAAGAACAAAGCCGTTGTACGGAATTTCCATGTTGCCACCGGTACCCGATTCTACTTTATCAACAACGATACCATATTGATTCACTGCCACTTCCGTTCCCCATTCATTCGTAGCAGTACGGTTCTTACCGGTATACCAAGTATAGTAATATTCATAATAACCGGTTTGAAAATCCGCAGGCAAATCACCGCTTTTTACCTGTTCTTTGACATACGCCAGATTTGTTGCGGTATCATTAGCATCAAAACCGTATTTAAAACAGACCAAGTGACTCGCATGGCGATAAATATTATAGCCGGTCAATGTAGCCTGCAAGGAAGTCGACGGTTCAAAATCGGTTTCCAGCGTGTAGCTTGCTGCCGACGCATTGATAAGCGTCAAGCCCGAAAAGGCCGTACACAGCACAGCCAACACGGCAATCATTGCAATCCATTTTTTCATCTTCATATTTATTCCTCCTGCCCTTGATCGGGTTTTGGGTATGCGCAAAGATAGCTATTCAAATATAGTATACAAGATATGTATGGATTTGGCAAGAGATTTTCGTGGAAAAGTTGGTTTTTCAACAACAAAAATCCCCGTTTGAGGATGATCCTCAAACGGTGATTTGTTAGGTTTTGAACGAATCCGTTACAAAATCAAGGATTACTCGTTGATCTTGGTAACAACGCCCGAACCGACGGTACGGCCGCCTTCACGGATAGCGAAGCGGAGGCCTTCCACGATAGCGATCGGGGTGATCAGTTCGACGTCCATCTCGACGTTATCGCCGGGCATGCACATCTCGGTGCCCTCGGGGAGGTTAACAACGCCGGTCACGTCCGTGGTACGGAAGTAGAACTGGGGACGATAGTTGTTGAAGAACGGCGTATGACGGCCGCCCTCGTCCTTGGACAGAACGTAGACGTTGCCATGGAACTTCGTGTGGGGGTTGATCGAGCCGGGTTTGCACAGAACCTGACCGCGCTCGATGTCGGTGCGCTGCACGCCACGGAGCAGAACGCCGATGTTGTCGCCGGCGATGGCCTGATCCAGCAGCTTACGGAACATTTCAACACCGGTAACGACCACGGTACGGGTCTCATCGGTCAGACCGACGATTTCAACAGAATCCTGCACCTTGATGGTACCACGCTCCACACGACCGGTAGCAACAGTACCACGGCCGGAGATGGTGAAGACGTCCTCAACGGGCATCAGGAAGGGCT
>JAZURB010000280.1:0-2536 GCA_045605945.1 Acutalibacteraceae bacterium | reverse complement strand
GTATGTGCAGATCGGTCGTCGCTATGTGGATTATGTGATCGAAACAGGAGATATGCCCGCAATCGATGTGGCGGATGTCCTTCGTTTAATGGAACCGAAACTGGAGAAGAAAGCGGAACTCGAAGCGCAGATCGTTGCTTTGGAAAAAGAGATCAATCAAAAGAAAGTGCTCCGTGAAAAACAAGAAGCCGAAGCAGCATTCCTTGCGGAAAAAGAAAAACTCGACAAAGCGTGGGCCATGGACTTACTTTCTGCCGAGGAATATAACGCGAAAATCAACGCGGCGAGAAAGCGCGTGGATAATTTTGAAGCCATTCGCCGCATTGAGCAACAAGCGGAAATGGGCGTGATCACTCGCGAAGAGAAAAATCTGAAAATCCAGGAATTGCTGGCGGACTAAAAAAATCCCCTTGCGAAAGCAAGGGGATTTTTTACATTTATTTTGTAAAAAACAGTTTACATCCTCATCTCTTTTCGGTATAATGTAAAGTGATTAGATATGCGTATTTCATGCAAAGGAGAAAACAACCTATGCTTCAGTTTGAAGAGTTAAAATTAAAGCTCGCGGCTTACGAGCCCGAGATCCAAGATTTGGCGAGCGCGATCGGTCTTACCCAGATGCAGCGCGAGCTTGCCGAGCTTGAGCAGCGTGCGGCGGCAGACGGCTTTTGGGATAACATGGAGCGCGCCCAGCAAACCACTCAGCGTGCGGCGAATTTGCGTCAGCGCATCGAAGCGTATGAGAAGCTCGTTGCCGATTTCCAAGACGGCTTGACCCTCATCGAAATGGGCGATGAAGTCGAAGATCTCGATATGCTCCCCGAATGCGAGGAAGCGGTCGCGGCGGTTGCGGCGGAACTGGAGCGGCAGCGCCTCTCGACGCTGTTCACCGGCGAATACGATAATAACAATGTCATCATGACCTTCCATGCGGGCGCAGGCGGTACCGAAGCGCAGGATTGGGCGCAGATGCTTTACCGTATGTACACCCGTTGGACCGAGCTTCACGGCTTTAAATATCAAATTCTCGATTACCTCGACGGTGATGAAGCGGGCATCAAGAGTGCCTCGATCCTTGTTGAGGGCGAGAATGCTTACGGCTATCTCAAGTGCGAAGCGGGCGTGCATCGCCTTGTTCGTGTGTCGCCGTTCGACGCGTCGGGCCGCCGCCATACGTCCTTCTCGGCGGTTGAGGTTATTCCCGAAATCGACGATAATGTCGAAGTTGAAATTCGTCCCGAGGATATCAAAATGGACGTGTTCCGTTCGAGCGGTGCCGGCGGTCAGCATATCAACAAAACTTCGTCTGCGGTGCGTTTAACGCATATTCCGACGGGTATTGTTGTGGCTTGCCAAACCGAACGCAGTCAGTTCCAAAACCGCGACACCGCGATGCGTATGCTGCGCTCCAAGCTCGTTGAGATCAAAGAGCGCGAGCATCTTGAAAAGATCGAGGATATCAAGGGCGGTCAGTCCCAGATCGCCTGGGGCAGCCAGATCCGTTCCTATGTGTTCATGCCGTATACGCTTGCCAAGGATCATCGTACCGGTTTTGAAAGCGGCAATATCAATGCCGTGATGGACGGCGAAATCGACGGCTTTATCAATGCCTATCTCAAAGCGGCGGCAACCGGTACGCTCGGCAACGCCTCGTCTGCCGACGATTGATCAGTCTATTTCCGAAAGGAGAAATCGCTATGTTTTGTCCGAATTGCGGAATGCCTCATGATGATTGGGTGCGCTTTTGCACCGAGTGCGGCGCATCCATGGATGTGGTGATCCATCCGCCTGTGCCCGAAGTGACACAAGAGAATGCTCCCGAGAGTGCGCCGATCGCTCAAACCGCACCGATTGCAGAGAGCGAACCGACAGTTGATCCTGCGCAGTATCCTATATCCGATGCGCAAACGGTCGAGCAGGCGTCGGATGAGTATTGTGCGCAACCTTGTGCGGAAATGCCGTTTTATGAAGAAACGCCGCTCGCAGAAGATGACGCATCGCTTAAGCATCCCGTGCCGATGGGCGAAAAACCCGTGTCGCTGGGTAAGTGGATCGCGCTGCTTGCACTTGAAATGCTGTGCAGCCTGGCGCACATTGTGCTGCTGTTTGTGTGGGCTTTTTCGAAAAACTCGGAAAAGAGCATGCAAAATTACGCTCGAGCCAAGCTGATTGTCATCGGAGCGTCGGTCGTATTAGCGGTGCTGTTGATTGTTGTGCTTTCCGTGGTCATCCTCACAGGAGGTGGGGATGTTTCGACGCAGTTGCGTTGGTATTTCTTTCACTGATATAAAATGCCCTCGTAAGCAAATCGCTTACGAGGCCATTTTTGTATATTCGCTTAATTCTCAAGATCCGAAGCGCAGTGCGGGCACTTGGTTGCCTTGATAGCGATCTCGCTGCAGCAGTAGGGGCATTCCTTGGTGGTGGGCTCGGCGGGAGCTTCTTCGGCTTCCGTTTTCTTGCCCAAGGTCGCCAATTTGTTGAGGCCCTTCACCAGCAGGAAGATGATGAACGCCATGATGATGAAGTTGATGAT
>JAZURB010000279.1:0-12091 GCA_045605945.1 Acutalibacteraceae bacterium | reverse complement strand
CCCCCGGTGTCGATATGTCCACGGGCTCGCTCGGTCAGGGTGTGTCGGCGGCGGTCGGCATGGCGCTCGCGGGCAAGCTGGACAACGCCGATTATCGCGTTTTCGCGCTGCTCGGCGACGGCGAGATCCAAGAGGGTCAAGTGTGGGAAGCGGCGATGTTTGCTTCGCACAAGAAGCTCGATAACCTCTGCGTGATCGTGGATAACAACAACCTCCAGATTGACGGTACGCTCGATGAGGTCAACTCCCCCTATCCGATCCCCGAAAAGTTCGCGGCGTTCGGCTTCGAGGTCGAGGAGATCGACGGTCACGATTTCGAGCAGATCGAAGCGGCGCTTAACCGCGCTTCGCAAACGAGCGGCAAGCCGTATGCGATCGTGATGAAAACGGTCAAAGGCAAGGGTGTGTCCTTCATGGAGGACAAAGTGGGCTGGCACGGCGTCGCCCCCAACGCTGAGCAATATGCGGCGGCGATGGCAGAACTCGAAGCCACCTTGGCGGAATTGGAGGCGTAATCATGGCAGAAGTGAAAAATATCGCAACGCGCGAAGGCTACGGCGAGGCCATTGTTGAGCTTGCCGATCAATACGATAACCTGCTGGTGATGGACGCGGACCTCGCGGGCGCGACCAAAACGGGCGTGTTCAAAAAGGCGCATCCCGATCGTTTCTTCAACGCGGGCATCGCCGAAGGCAATATGATGTGTGTGGCGGCAGGTCTTGCCGCTTCGGGCAAGCTGGTGTTCGCTTCCAGCTTCGCTATGTTTGCAGCGGGTCGCGCGTTTGAGCAGATCCGCAATTCGATCGGCTACCCCGGTCTGAATGTGAAAATCGGCGCGACCCATGCGGGCATCTCGGTCGGCGAGGACGGCGCGTCTCACCAGTGCTGCGAGGATATTGCGCTGATGCGCACCATCCCCGGCATGACCATCATCAATCCCGCCGATTATTATGAGGCGAAAAAAGCGGTGTACGCCGCGGCTGCCATGCACGGTCCCGTGTATATGCGTTTCGGTCGTCTGGCGGTTCCCACCGTGTTTGATGACGATTACAAGTTCGAGATCGGCAAGGCAAACCGCTTGGTCGAAGGCACCGATGTGACCATTATCGCCACCGGTCTGATGGTCAACGAGGCACTCAAGGCTGCCGAGGAACTGAAGAACGACGGCATTTCGGCGCGCGTTGTCAACATGGCAACCATTAAGCCGATCGACCGCGAAGAGATCATTGCCGCAGCGAAAGATACCGGCGTGATCGTGACCGCAGAGGAGCACAGCATCATCGGCGGTCTGGGCAGCGCGGTTGCCGAAGTTATCACCGAGACGGTGCCCGTGCCCGTTCTGCGCGTCGGCGTGGAAGACACCTACGGTTGCTCGGGTCCCGCAGTCGAACTGCTTAAGCTGTTCGGTCTGTCGGCGGAGAACATCGCCGCCAAGGCGAAAGCCGCTGTCGCCCTCAAAGGCTGATCATACCGTATATACAAAGAGGATGCTCGCATGAGCATCCTCTTTTTTGTGGTGAGTTATACGGAAACTACAAAGCCTCCCTCGGCGAGGGAGGTGGCAAAACCGTAGGCTTTGTCGGAGGGAGTTTTAAGGGGAAGCGGCAACGCCGCAAAACATCGTAGGGAAGGCATTTATGCCTTCCGTCGCAAAAACGGAACGGATACATCCGTTCCCTACCGTCTCTCCCTCGGCCACGGCTTTTTCGTGGCAACTCCCCCGGTCAATTGCTTCGCAATTGCCGGCCCCCTCGAGGAGAGGATCTTTTAAAACCCCGCGCGTTTGTGCGTAGCGTGCTGCAAAAAAAGCCACCCGCAAGCGGGTGGCTTTTATCATATGATGCCATACTATCAGCCGCCGAGATACGCTTTGCGCACCTCTTCGTTGTTGGCAAGCTCGTGAGCGTCGCCCGTCATGCGAATGTTGCCCGTTTCCAGCACATACGCGCGGTTGGCAATCTCGAGCGCCATTTTCGCGTTCTGCTCAACAAGCAGAACGGTCGTGCCCGCCTTGTTGATCTCGCGGATGATCGCAAAGATCTCCTGCACATAGAGCGGCGACAGACCCATCGACGGCTCATCCATAAGCATAATGCTCGGCTTGGACATCAGCGCGCGACCCATCGCAAGCATTTGCTGCTCGCCGCCCGACAAGGTGCCGGCGATTTGCTTTTTGCGTTCTTCAAGGCGCGGGAAATGCTCGTAAACATTTTTCAGCGTTTCCTCGATGCCGCCGTCCTTACGGGTGAATGCGCCCATCATCAGGTTTTCATACACGGTCAGCTGTTGGAAAATGCGGCGTCCTTCGGGGACATGCGCCATGCCGAGCGACACGATTTTGTGCGCCGGGGTTTTGAGCAGATCGTGACCGTCGAACATGATCGAGCCGGTCGTCGGCTTGAGCAGACCGCTGACGGTATGCAAAATGGTGGTTTTGCCCGCGCCGTTCGCGCCGATGAGCGCGATGATCTCGCCGCGGTTGACCTCAAAGGAGACACCTTTGATGGCTTCGATCATGCCGTAGGACACGCGCAGATCGTTGACTTCTAACATCGCCATAATTGTTGTTCTCCTTTCGCTTATTCGCCGAGATAGGCGGTGACAACGCGCGGATCTTTAAGCACCTTAGCGGTTTCGCCTTTGGCAAGTTCCGTGCCGAAGTTGAGCACCGTGACCTCTTCGCAGATGCCGGCAACCAGCTTCATATCGTGCTCAATGAGCAGCACCGTCAAATCAAAATTATCACGCACAAAGCGAATGGTGTCCATCAGCTCTGCCGTTTCGTTCGGGTTCATGCCCGCCGCCGGCTCGTCAAGAAGCAGCAGCTTCGGCTTTGTCGCGAGCGCACGCGCGATTTCGAGCTTGCGCTGCTTGCCGTAGGGCAGGTTTGCCGCCATGGTGTGGGCTTCCTTATCCAAATCGAACACCTTGAGCAGCTCCATGGCTTCGGCGTTCATCACCTTTTCGGTGGCAAAAAATTTGGGGAAACGGAACAGACCCGTGAACACACCGTATTTATAGCGGTTATGCAAGCCGACCTTCACATTATCGATCACGCTGAGCTTGTTAAACAAGCGGATGTTCTGGAAGGTACGGGCGATGCCGTTTTTGCTGATTTCGATGGGCGAGCGACCCGTCAGCTCCTTACCGTCGAGGTAGAACGAGCCCGAGGTCGGCTTATACACGCCCGTAAGCATGTTAAACACGGTGGTTTTGCCCGCGCCGTTGGGGCCGATCAAACCGTAAAGCGCGCCTTTTTCGATGTTCAGATTGAAATCATCCACCGCTTTCAGACCGCCGAATTGGATAGACAGATGCTCTACTCTTAAGATCGCACTCATTTCTCGACAGCCTCCTTTCGCTTAGGCAGCAAGCGCTTCACGCCCGCCTTGCATTTCGCCAGCAGCGTTTGGAATTTCTCATTGTGGTTGGCAAGCATCACCACGATCAGCACGATCGCATAGATGAGCATGCGCAGCTCGGAAGGATCGACCTCGACGCCGATCGCCGCAAGCACATCGCGCAGGAATTCCATTTTACGCAGCAGCTCGGGCAACAGGGTAAGCACCACCGCGCCGATGATCGAGCCGAGCGTCGAACCCATGCCGCCGAGAACGACGAACACGAGAATGTTGATACTCATGGGATAACCGTAGGTCGCCTGCACAGGGAACATCATGCCCGAATATTGCGCATACATCACGCCTGCCATACCCGCAAAGAACGCCGAGATCGACAGGATGATAAGCTTATGCTGCGAAATGTTGATGCCGATCGACTCCGCCGCAATGCGGTTGTCGCGGATCGCCTTCACCGCACGGCCTGCGCGGGAATGGATGAGGTTGAGGCACAGCCACACCGTGACGATCACGAGGATGAAGCCGATGATGAACAGCATTTTGTTCTGCTGCGGCAAGCGCGGCAGACCGGTCACGCCCTGCGGGCCGTTGGCAATGATCTGCATTGTCGCGGGGTCGAGACCTTCAATGCCGGTGCCGCCGATCTGGAAATGCAGACCGTTGACATCCTTCGCGATGAACATAACCGAGCACAGATTATACAGAATTTCGCCGAACGCGAGCGTCACGATCGCGAGATAGTCGCCGCGCAGACGAAGAACGGGAATGCCGATAAGGAAGCCGAACAGCGCTGCCACCGCGCCGCCCACAAGCAGCGCCAACGGGAACCGCAGCCACCAGATCTCGATCGCCTGTGCGGTCATGACCGACACGAGCGAGCCGATATACGCACCGACGCACATGAAGCCTGCATGACCGAGGCTCAGCTCGCCGAGCACGCCGACGGTGAGGTTCAAGGACACCGCCAGCACGATATTGAAGCAAATTTGAACAAGCAGACCTTCCATATGGCTGCCGACAAGATCCGCTGCCGACAGGACCTGCAAAACAGCAAACACAGCACAAAGGCCCAGCAGGATACCCACCTTTTTCTTGGTGGATCCGCGCCAATTTTTAATTTTAAACATGCGCTTGCACCCCCTTAGACCTTTTCGTTGATCTTCTTGCCGAGGATGCCCGTGGGCTTCACCAACAGCACGATGATCAACACCGCAAACACAACCGCATCGGCAAGCTGCGCGAGCTGGAACTCGGCAAGCACCGATTTGCTGACCTGCTCGATAACACCGAGCAGCAAGCCGCCGATCATCGCACCGGGAATCGAGCCGATGCCGCCGATGACCGCCGCAGTGAACGCTTTAATGCCGGGCATGGTGCCGGTGTCAAAGCCGATCTGGCTATAGGTGCCGAGCCACAGGAAACCCGCCACCGCCGCCAGCGCCGAGCCGATGGCAAAGGTCATGGAGATAACGCCGTTGACATTGATGCCCATGAGCTGCGCCGCGCCGCGATCCTCCGACACCGCGCGCATCGCCTTGCCCGCCTTGGTATAGCGGATAAACAGCGTGAGCGCGATCATGATAACGACCGTAACGATAATGGTCAGCACCGTTTCGCCCTGAATTGTTAAACCGCTGCCGTCCGCCGGTCCGAAATACAACGCCAGATTCTTCATGAACGGGAAGGAGATAGATTTCTTGCTCGTACCGAAGGTGAGCATCACGATATTTTGCAGCAGATAGCTTACACCGATTGCCGAGATCAGCACCGCGAGCGACGATGCACTGCGCAGCGGTTTATATGCCACCTTTTCGATAAGCACACCGAGCAGCGTGCAGCAAAGGATCGCCGCCGCGAATGCGATAAACGGCGCCGCCGCTTCAAGCTGCGTGTTTTCACTTGCTTTGCAGATCGCTTCCGTGATTTGCAAAATCAGCACGCCGCCGACCATAATAACATCACCGTGCGCAAAGTTGAGCATTTTGGCGATGCCGTAAACCATGGTATATCCGAGAGCGATCAACGCATATACACTTCCGAGGCTGATGCCGCTGATCAGCAGGGAGAGAAAATTCATAATAACGCCTGCCTCCTGTTTTCTCCTGATAAATATATAAATACACTCTATTATATCACACAATCCTCGCGGTGACAATAACAAAACAGCGCAAAATTCACGGTTTTTCGCAAAAAAAGCAAAAATCCCCTGCTGACTCATCGTGTCTGCAGGGGATTTATCGTCGTCGTTACGGTTGCTCACACATCGAGACGGTTTTGATAGCGGGTAGAAACACCGTTTTTAAACAAGTGCGAATCGTTGGACAGCTGCAACACGCAGGGAATAACCACGCCGTCCTGTTCGCGGAATTCAATGGCGGTCACGCCGCTGTGCCCCGTATCAAAATGGGTGCAAAACAACGGATACGGGATATCCAGCACGTTGCTCAAAAACGCCATGCCGAACGCTTGATGCGCAAACAGCGCCACCCGCTCCTCGGTGGGATTGACGGGAATATACACATGGCGCTCGCGGTCGTGCTTATAACCGAGCGACTCGAAAAACGCATCGGCATCCGCGCCGATATCGCGATAGCATTGCCCGAACGGCTGATCGCGGAAAAATTTGTGCGTATCCCACGCATCGCGCAACGCATACATCTCGTCCGACACAAACAGGCGGCGCGACTGCGGGTCTTCAAACACATACGCGCGCCCGCCGTTTTCGTAGATCACGCACATGCGCTCCCACGGGCGACTCTCGTTTGCCCACGGCACGATCGTCGGGGTCAGCCCCAACCGCTGCGCCGTCGGTTCGGCGGTCATTTGCGCGCGGGTGGAGTCGGAACTGAAAATACGGTCAAGCCCGTGCACCGCAAAACGGTCGGCAAGTGCCGCCGCCTGCTCATGACCGAACGGCGTTAAGCTGTCGGGATTATAGATCGGATCGCCGTGACGAACATAATAAAACAACATGAGGAAAACCTCCCGTTTTTTCTTTCAGTATACCATGCGACCGCCGAAATTGCAACGGTGGCGCCGCATTCGTGCGCATTGCGCATTGATTTCTGCGCAAGAATTTGCTATAATGAACATATATGCATTATTTTCGGAAAGGACGGCGATGAAAATTGGCAAAATCCAACCTCGCAACGATGAGTCCCGCCGCGCGTTTTTGGTGGTCGCTCGGTCGTGCCGCGCTGTTTGTCGCCATTTTTGTAGGCTTCCAATCGAATCTCAGTTCCGTTATTTCGATACTGCTCTATGTGATAACGGACGGTCCGCTCGATAAAACGGCGTTGATGAACGAACTCATGGGCTGGACCTCGATGATCGCTGCCGTCGCAGGCGTGTTGACGATCATCACGGTGTTGCTCATCCTGTATGTGCGAGACTATTCCCCCGCCGAAGAGCTGGGGCTGGTGTCCCCTGTGCGTCGCATCACGCTGCTGCAAGCGGCGCTGCTGGGCGTGGGTGCCTGCGGTGCAGCAACCTTGCTGCTGAGCACGATCCCCTTCCCCGAAAGCTGGATGGACAGCTACGCCCAAAGCGCCGAAGCGGTCGCGGGCGGCAACCCCGTTCTGGACATTCTCGCCACCGTGATCATCGCGCCCGTCGCGGAAGAAATCGTGTTTCGCGGGATGGTTTACGGCTCGCTCAGACGCGCGATGCCGCCGATTTTGGCGGCGATCCTCACCTCGGTGGTGTTCGGTATCCTGCACGGCACGATCGTGTGGTTTGTATACACCGCGCTGCTGAGCATGATGCTGATTTTCCTGTATGAATATACGGGGTCGCTGTGGGCATCGATCTTGGCGCATATGACGTTTAACACCTTCGGTCAACTGCCGTTGCTGTTTGAGGACGGCCCGCTGTGGATCAGCGCGGTCTATGTATACGGCTGCCTCGGTGTGTTTGCGGGCGCGCTTGTCTGGACGCTCACCTCCCGCCGAAAACAGCATGCCGTGCCGCTTGCCGATTCGACACCTTACGACGGAGGGATGCTGCAATGACCATCACAACGGTGGCTGTCGGCGAACTCGGCACCAATTGTTACATCGCATCCAATACCGCAGGCGACGCGGCGGTGATCGATCCCGGCGCGGATGCCGCGCGTATTCGTGAGGCGCTCGACCGCGCGGGCTTGACGCTGCGCGCCGTGCTGCTGACCCACGCGCATTTTGATCACATCGGCGCGGTGGACGCGCTGATCGACGGGCAGGACATCCCCGTGTATTGTCACAAAGACGATATTCCCGCGCTGACCGACGGCGCGGTGAATTTGTCGGCTTGGTTTGACGCGCCGAGCGGTGTTCGCGCCGCAGCAACGGCGATCACCGAGGGCGACACAGTGACGGTCGCGGATATGGTATTTACCGTGCTGCACACACCGGGACACACGGTGGGCAGCGTTTGCTATCAACACGGCGACATTCTCTTCGCGGGCGATACGCTCTTTTGCGAGAGCGTGGGACGCACCGATTTCCCCGGCGGCGATACGGCAACGCTGCTTGCTTCGCTGCGCCGCTTATTAGCGCTTGCGCCGACAACGACCGTCTACCCGGGGCACGATGCCGCCACCACCGTTGCGCATGAACGGCAGTACAACCCGTATGTTCGCTACATCAAAGGAGAGCTTTTGTGAATTTACATATCTACGGCGGGATCTCTCGCTATGAACCCGAAAATATTTGTCGGCTGTTTTTGCCCCACGAAACGGTAACGCTGTGCGACAGTCCCGCCGTCGATGCGGACGGCGTGAGCGTAACCGCAGGTGCCGAGGACGGTGTTGCTGCCGTGCGCCTGACGCTTGCCGATTTTGATCGCACGCTGCACGCACCGATCGACGACAGCGATCCGCTGATCGCCTTATGGGGCAAGCCTGCGGAGCTGACCGTGTGTACGCTGCTGTATCGCCTGTTTTGCGAGGCGTTTGACACCACGCAGCCATGGGGATTGCTCACGGGCGTGCGTCCCGTCAAGCTGCTGCGCCGTTTAGCGGCGGCGGTCGGCGAAGAAGCGGCTTGCCGCTATTTTGTCGAGCGGCTGCTGTGCAGCGAAGAAAAAACAGAGCTGGCGCGCCGCACATGGCACGCCGAGGATGCGATTTTGTCGTTGTCGACGCCGTCCTCCTGCAGCTTATATATCTCCGTGCCGTTTTGCCCGAGCCGCTGCTCGTATTGCTCGTTCGTGTCGCAAACGACCGAGCGTTCGCAATATCTCATTCCGCAATATACCGAACTCTTATGCCGCGAAATTGAGAAAACGGCGGATATCGCCTCCCGTCTCGGGCTGCGCACCGAAAGCATTTACATCGGCGGCGGTACGCCGACCACCCTTTCCGCCGAACAATTCACCGCGGTGATGGGCGCGGTGAAAAACGGCTTTGATTTATCCACCGTGCGGGAATATACGGTGGAAGCGGGACGCCCCGACACGGTGACCCGCGCTAAGCTCGATGCCATCAAAGCAGGCGGTGCCACGCGCCTGAGCATCAACCCGCAAACGCTCGATGACCGCGTGCTCGAAACCATCGGCCGCCGTCACACCACGGCGCAATTTTACGACGCGTTCGATTTGGCGCGCGCGGCGGGCTTTGATCACATCAACGCCGATTTGATCGCGGGACTGCCGTCGGATACCGCCGAAGGCTTCGCGCATTCGCTCGACGGCGTGCTGGATTTGTCACCCGAAAGTGTGACGGTGCATACGCTGTCGATGAAGCGTGCTTCCCACCTCGTCATCCGCTCCAAAGGCGATTACGACGGCGGCGGTGACACGGCGCAGATGGTATCCTATGCGACACGCCGCCTGCGCGACGAGGGCTATCACTCCTATTACCTCTACCGCCAGAGCCGCTGCGTCGGCAACCAAGAAAACACCGGCTGGGCGAAGGACGGTCACGACGGCCTGTACAATGTGTTTATGATGGATGAGACCCACACGGTGCTCGGCTGCGGCGCGGGCGCGGTGACCAAGCTGAAATGCCCGCACGGCGAGTATCTTGAGCGGGTTTTCAATTACAAGTTCCCCTATGAATATAACGATCGGTTTGAGGAAATGCTCAACCGAAAGAATCAGGTGGTGACATTCTATGAAGAAAACGGATACGGCGATCACGCATGATCTCGATGAAGTGAATGCGCGCGTGAGGGCGGATGCGGCGGCATTCGTGGCGGCGGAAGAAGCCAACTATGCTGCGCAAATCGACGCGGCGGCACAAACGGTTGTCGACGGTATCGTCGGCTGCCGACCGGTCATGCTGTGCGGCCCGTCATCGGTGGGCAAAACCACCACCGCGCGCCGTCTGTGCGAAGCGATCGAGCAGCGCGGCGTAGCGGCATTTGTAGTGTCGCTGGATGATTTCTACCGCGGCGCGGGGCTCGCCCCCGTGCTGGAAAACGGGCAATACGATTATGAGTCGCCCGAAGCGCTGAATTTGGAGCGCCTTCATCGCTGCATACGCGAGCTGATGACCACAGGCGAAACCATGCTGCCCCGCTACGATTTCACCGCGGGACGCCCCGCTGAAGAAGAAACGCTGCTGCACACAGTCGGTGACACGGTGGTGATTTTCGAAGGCATCAATGCGTTTTCCGCCGAGGTTGGCGCCGGCTTTGACGGCACGGGCGCGACCCCGCTGCGCATTTTCATCAATACGCGCAGCCGCTTTGTGCGTGGCGGCGAGGTGAAGCTCAGCCGCCGTGATATTCGCTTGTCGCGCCGTTTGCTGCGCGATATTCGCACCCGCGGCAGCAGCTTTGCCAACACGATGGCGATGTGGGAGCAGGTGAAGGCGGGCGAAGAAAAATATATTCTGCCGCTGCGGCACACGGCGGATATCACACTGGATACCACCATGGGCTATGAACCGTGCCTGCTCGCACCGCTGCTGCTTGCACATTTGGGCGAGCTGGCGGACACCCCCTTTGCGGCGCTTGCCGCCCGCGGCATCGCGGTGTACCGTTCGATGACGCCGCTGCCGCTGTCGCTGCTTGACAAAAACAGCGTGCTGTGTGAATTTGTCGGAAAACCGCAAAACACTTGCACCGACGGCAATTGTGCGGTATAATAAGATATACGGAAATTTACGCGGCGGTGCGTCATACGGAACGGAGTTCCGTCCGAGCCCCGTTCGACTCGCCTACGGCTCGCTTAAGGGCTGACGCGGACGGAACGGAGTCGAATGTATCTCACCGCGGCAACGACAATACAACAAACGAAAGGATGATTACGCTATGGCAACGATGGGCGATATGCTGAATTCGGCAGTGGATCTGATGGACGCGGCAGGCCGCAAAACGGCAGAGCTGGTCGATAAGACCAAAATCAAGATGGAGATCTCGTCGCTGGAGAAGCAACTGGCGGCTACCTTCGAGGGCATCGGCCGCTTGATGTACGATGCGCACACCACGGGCGAGGACATTGACTATATCCGTGATGACGCGTTCGAAACGGTGAAAAAGCTGCAAAAAGAAGTCGATAAAGCGTATGCCAAGCTGTATGCTTACGAAGGCGTTACGGCTTGCCGTGAGTGCGGCGGCATCAACGATATGGACGCGGTTTTCTGCAAAAAGTGCGGTAAAAACCTGTAATTTCGGCATTTTTCGCGGGAAAATGTGGATAAATTCACGCTTTCCCCCTTGCAATCTCTAAAAAAATAGAGTACACTATACAAGCGCCCGTTGTGGGTGCTGCGAGAAAACGGTTAAGGAAGGGCGGATCGCGTTGGCGGTGGAATTCGAGAAAAAGCCCCGTTACGACACGGAGGATCTTCGAAACATCATGAAGGCGTTGCGCTCCCCCGAGGGTTGCCCTTGGGATCGCGAACAAACGCACCGCTCGATTCGCACCAGCCTTATCGAGGAAACGCACGAAGCGGTCGAAGCGATCGATAACGACGATAAAGCGGCGCTGTGCGAGGAGCTCGGTGATGTGCTGCTGCAGGTCGTGTTTCATGCGCAAATGGCGGAGGAAGACGGTTGCTTCTCGTATGACGATGTGGTCGACGGCGTTTGCCAAAAGCTGGTGATTCGTCATCCGCATGTGTTCGGCGATGTGAAGGCGGAGGATTCCGCCGCGGTTCTCAAAACCTGGGACGCGATCAAGCGCCAAACCAAAGGCGACGCCGCACAGAGCACGCTGCTCAACAATCTGCCCCGTTCGCTCCCCGCGCTGATGCGTGCCGCGAAGGTGCAGGATCGCGCCAAGCGCGTCGGCTTTGATTGGCCGTCGGTGGACGGTGCGATGGCGGCGCTCGAAAGCGAAACCGCCGAACTCAAAGAAGCCATGGCTGCGGGACAAGCCGCCGCTGTGGAAGAGGAGCTGGGCGATCTGCTGTTCTCGGCGGTGAATGTTTCCCGTTTCCTCAAGGTGGATGCGGAGCTTGCGCTCACAAGCGCCACCGATAAATTCATTCGCCGCTTTTCAGCGGTGGAATCCCTTGCCGCCGCGCGCGGCATCGATATGACCGCTGCCTCCCTCGAAGAGCTGGACGCTCTGTGGGACGAGGTCAAAGCGGCCGAATAATACACTTGGTATCCAGCGCATTACGCGCAAGATATAAATATCGTTTAGGAGGTTATTTTCATCATGAAAAAGGCAGAACTCGCTGCTGTTGTGGCAGAAAAAGCAGGCTTGACCAAAAAGGACGCTGACAAAGCGATCTCCGCTGTTGTCGAGGCAATCTCTGAGGCTCTCGCGAAGGGCGATAAGGTTCAACTCATCGGCTTCGG
>JAZURB010000278.1:0-4742 GCA_045605945.1 Acutalibacteraceae bacterium | reverse complement strand
GCTATTTTAGATGCGGATAAAGAAGGGTTTCTGCGTTCGGAAACCTCCCTTGTGCAAACGATCGGTCGAGCAGCGCGTAACGCGGAAGGTAAGGTGATTATGTACGCTGACAGTGTGACGCCGTCTATGGAGCGTGCATTGGTGGAAACGCAGCGTCGCCGCGATATTCAGACAGCATATAACGAAACTCACGGTATCGTGCCCAAAACCATCGTAAAAGATGTGCGCGATGTGATCGATATGGGCGGATCAAAAGGTAAGCATACCGACATTCGCCGCTTGTCTAAAGAAGAACGCTTCCTGCAAATTCGTCAGTTAAAAAAAGAAATGCAGCACGCAGCTCAACTGTTGGAGTTTGAGCATGCAGCCTATCTACGCGACCGTATTCGTGAGTTAGAGCAAATGAAATAATGAGAGGGTTATATGGCAAACGATAAATTGATTATTCGCGGAGCACGCGAACACAATTTAAAAAATATCGATTTGGATATTCCGCGCGATAAATTGATCGTTTTTACGGGATTATCCGGATCGGGTAAATCGTCCTTGGCGTTTGATACGATCTACGCGGAAGGACAGCGTCGCTATGTCGAAAGCTTATCGTCATACGCGCGTATGTTCTTGGGACAGATGGACAAACCCGATGTGGATCAAATTGAGGGGTTGTCTCCGGCGATTTCCATTGACCAAAAAACAACCTCGAAAAATCCCCGCTCGACTGTCGGTACGGTGACGGAAATATATGATTATTTGCGCCTTTTATATGCGCGTATCGGTGTGCCGCATTGTCCGATTTGCGGCAAGGAAATTCGCCAACAAACGGTAGATCAGATTGTCGATGCGGTGTTGGCGCTCGAAGAAGGTGCACGTATTCAGCTTCTTGCGCCGATTGTGCGCGGTCGAAAAGGACAGCATGCCAAGGAATTAGAGTCAGCAAAGCGCGCGGGCTATGTGCGTGTGCGCATTGACGGTAATATGTATGAGCTTTCTGAGGAAATCTCATTGGATAAAAATATTAAGCACACGATTGAGGTAGTAGTTGACCGTTTGGTTGTTAAGCCGTCAATTCGTCCGCGCTTGGCTGATTCGATCGAAACGGCAACGGCGTTGTCGGGCGGTTTGCTTACGGTGGATGTGATCGGCGGAGAAGAACTCAACTTTTCACAAAACTATGCCTGTCCCGATCACGGTGTCAGCGTCGAAGAATTGTCGCCGCGTATGTTTTCGTTTAATAATCCGTTCGGTGCGTGTTCGCACTGCAGTGGTCTTGGGTTTTATCAGCATATTGATCCCGACAAGATTATTCCCGATCGTTCTAAGTCATTGCGCGGCGGTGCGATCAAAGCCAGCGGCTGGGGCTTTTCCGAAGGCGGCACACTTTCGCAAATGTATTTCGAAGCAGTCGCCGAACGGTACGGCTTCTCGTTGGATACACCGCTTTGTGATCTGAACGATAAACAGATGGATGTTCTTCTTTACGGTAGTAAAGGGGAGAAAATCGTTGTTAACCGTAAAAGTGTTTACGGACGCGGCTCGTTTGAAACTACCTTTGAAGGAATAATCCCGAATTTGGAGCGTCGTCATCATGAGACGAGCAGCGAGTATGTGCGCGGAGAGATCGAACAATTCATGAGTGAGGATGATTGTCCTGCTTGTCACGGCAAACGTTTGCGTCCCGAAAGCTTGGCGGTAACAGTCGGCGATATCAACATTCATGATTTGTGCAATCGTTCCATTGTCGGCGCATTGGAATTTCTGGATGATTTGAAGCTTAGCGAAAAAGAGCACATCATCGGCGATCGCATTTTAAAAGAAATTCGAGAACGATTGGGTTTCTTGAAAAGTGTCGGATTGGATTATCTGACGCTGTCCCGCAGCGCAGGCACATTGTCCGGCGGCGAAAGCCAGCGTATTCGCTTAGCAACGCAAATCGGTTCTTATCTTATGGGTGTTCTGTATATATTGGATGAACCCAGCATCGGTCTGCATCAGCGTGACAACGAAAAGCTTCTGGATACATTGCGTCGCCTTCGCAATCTCGGTAACACGCTGATCGTGGTTGAGCATGATGAAGATACTATGCGTGCGGCGGATTATATCGTTGATATCGGCCCGGGTGCCGGTATACACGGTGGTAACATTGTTTGTGCAGGTACTCCCGAAGAGGTGTGTGCTTGTAACGAATCAGTTACGGGCCAATATTTGAGCGGGCGTCGTAAAATTGCGGTTCCCGAAAAGCGTCGCGCAGGAAACGGTTTTTCTTTAACCGTAAAAGGGGCGCGGCAGAATAATCTGCAAAGTGTAACCGCTTCATTTAAACTGGGTGCATTTAACTGTGTAACGGGCGTATCGGGCTCAGGTAAATCAACACTTGTGAATGAGATTTTGTATAAAACATTGGCAAAAGAACTCAACGGTGCTCATACACATCCCGGTTGTTGCGACGGTATTGAAGGCATTGAACATCTTGACAAGGTGATTGATATTGATCAATCGCCGATCGGTCGCACTCCGCGCTCCAATCCCGCCACTTATACCGGGGTTTTCGGGGATATTCGCGAGCTGTATGCTTCAACAAAGGATGCGAAAATGCACGGTTACGGTCCGGGTCGCTTTTCATTTAATGTAAAAGGCGGCCGCTGCGAGGCGTGTCAAGGCGACGGTATTATCAAAATTGAGATGCATTTCCTTCCCGATGTATATGTTCCTTGCGAGGTTTGTAAAGGACAACGATATAACCGTGAAACCTTGGAAATTCGATATAAAGGCAAAAATATTTACGATGTGTTGGAGATGACGGTTGAAGAAGGCTTGAATTTCTTTGCCGATATTCCGAAAATCGCGCGCAAGCTTCGCACACTTTACGAGGTCGGACTCGGCTACATTAAAATCGGCCAAAGCTCGACAACCTTGTCAGGCGGCGAAGCGCAACGCGTTAAATTGGCAACGGAATTGTCTAAGCGAGCTACGGGTAAAACTGTGTATATCTTGGACGAGCCGACGACGGGATTGCATACCGATGATGTGCGCCAGTTGATCGAGGTGCTCCAGCGCTTGGTTGACAGCGGCAACACAGTTATTGTCATCGAGCATAATTTGGATGTGATCAAAATTGCCGATCACATTGTTGATCTCGGTCCCGAAGGCGGCGACCGCGGCGGTAAAATCGTGGCTTGCGGAACACCCGAAGAGGGGGCGATGTCAAGCGAATCGCATACTGCAACTTATATGGCGCCGCTTCTTCTAAAGGAGGAAAATGCATGATAAATTTGATCAAACGCCTGTGCAATGCATATGGCGTTGGTTGTGTCGGTGATGTTGCGAGTGTTATTCGGAATGCGGTCAGTCCCTTTGCGGACGAAGTGTATACCGACGCGCTCGGCAGCGTGGTGGCATATCGCCGCTGCGGAAAAGAAAACGCACCTTTGATTATGCTGGAAGCACATATGGATGAAATTGGGTTTATCGTTACCCATGTGGACGATGACGGATTTGTTCATGTTGCCTCCTGCGGTGGTATTGATCGTCGTGTGCTGGCAGCAACTGAGGTTGTTGTGCTAGCCGAAGAGCCTCTTGTCGGTGTGTTTTGTTCCACGCCGCCGCATTTGTCGGATGGCGATAATACCGTAAAGCCGCTCGAAGATATGGGAATTGATGTCGGCTTGTCTGCGGAAGAGGCGAAAACGCGTATTCCGCAGGGTACGCGCGTGGCGTTTCTTGCAAACGCAGTGACTCTCGGCAAACACGGTATCTGTGCCAAATCGCTGGATAATCGAGCGGGATGTGCTGCAGTGATCCGTGCGTTGGAATTGCTTCATAATGAAAATATCGATGTGGATGTAGCGGCGCTTTTTGCTGTTCAAGAAGAAATCGGCGGAGCGGGCGCATCAGCTGCTGCATTTTCTGTTTGTCCTGCAGCAGCGATTGTTACCGATGTCAGCTTCGCGGCAACCCCCGATGCACCTGCGCATCAATGCGGTGTGCTGTCGAAGGGTGCGATGATCGGTATTTCTCCGACATTGGACAGAGCGTTGACCGATCGGTTGGTTGCGCATGCAAAAGAACACGATATTTCCTATCAATATGAGGTTATGGGCGGTTCTACCGGCACGGATGCCGATAAAATTACAGCGGTTCGTCAAGGAATAAAGACAGCGTTGTTGTCAATCCCGCAGCGTTATATGCATACACCTCACGAATTGGTGGATATCCGTGATGTGGAATCGGTTGCGCAGATTATGACGCTTGCCGTGAAAGAAGGGGTGAGTGCTGTATGCTGAAAATGTTACGGGAATTATGTGAGCTCGACGGCGTTTCGGGAAACGAGCATGCAGTGCGCCGTTATATTTTATCATGCGTTTCGCAGTACGATTATGTAGATCAATGTAAGGTTGATCCACTCGGTAATGTCCTCGTTCATGTAAAAGGTCGTGCTTCGGCACATAATACCGTGATGTTCGCGGCACATATGGACGAAGTCGGTGTAATTATTACCGGTATAACCGATGACGGATATTTGCGCTTTGATACGGTAGGTGGCATTGATCATGCGGTTTTGTTCGGTCATACGATGCGCTTTGGAGATGTGTGCGGTGTGATCGGCGGCAAAGCAATTCACATGTGTAAAGATGAAGAAAAGAAAACCATTCCCGAAAAAGGTTTGTTGATCGATATCGGCGTTGCTTCGAAAGAGGAAGCTTTGACACTTGTAAACATCGGCGATGTCGGCGTCTTTGACAGTG
>JAZURB010000277.1:0-2033 GCA_045605945.1 Acutalibacteraceae bacterium | reverse complement strand
CCGACTTCCTCCCAGGTGGAGACGCCGCCCATACCGATGATCGGAATATTGACCTTTTTATATACCTCGCGCACCATACGCACCGCCACGGGGAACACAGCAGGGCCCGACATACCACCGATGTTGTTTTTCAAAATCGGGCGACGGGTACGGATATCGATGCGCATACCCGTTAAGGTGTTAATCAGCGACACGGCATCCGCGCCTGCGGCTTCCGCCGCTTGGGCAATCGAGCCAATGTCGGTGACATTCGGGGTAAGTTTGACAATCAGCGGACGGTCGCAGACTTTGCGTACCTCGCTGACCACGGTTTCGACGCTCTCACAAGAGGTGCCGAAGCTCATGCCGCCCTCCTTAACATTGGGACAGGAGATGTTGAGCTCCACCATATCGACCTTGGCATCCGACACGCGGCGCGCAACCTCGCGATATTCATCGAGGCTGTGACCCGCGATGTTGGCGATGACACAGATGTCGCGTTGGCGCAGCCACGGCAGGTAGCTGTTGATAAATGCCTCCGAACCGGGATTTTGCAGACCGACGCTGTTGAGCATACCCGACGGGGTCTCCGCAATACGCGGAGCGGGATTGCCTTGACGCTCGTTGAGGGTCGTACCTTTGCAGGAGATGCCGCCAAGCAGCGAAATGTCATAAAACACGTTATATTCCATTCCGTAGCCGAACGCGCCCGATGCGGTGATGATCGGGTTTTTCATTTCGACGCCGCAAATATTGACTTTCATATCGGTCATGTGAAATCCACCTCCGATGCTTCAAAGACAGGGCCGTTGACACACACGCGCTTCATCGCGGTGGAGCCGTCGGCTTCCTTGGTTTTGCAAGCGCAGCCGAGGCATGCGCCCACGCCGCACGCCATGCGCTCCTCCATGGAGACATAGCAGGGAATGTTATATTTTTCCGCAAGCTCGGCGACCTTTTTCATCATGATCTTCGGGCCGCAGGTGTACACCACATCAAAGCTGCCGTTTTGCAGTTCTTGCTCGAGCGCTTGCGTCGTAAAGCCCGCAAAACCCATCGAACCGTCATCCGTGCAAACGACCGCTTTCGCGCCAAACGCCTCGGCATCCGCTTTAAGAATAACTGCGGAAGCCGTGCGGAAGCCGCTGATAAGCACCGCGTTTTTGCCGTAGTGACGGCACAGGGGCAGCAAGGGCGGGGTGCCGATGCCGCCACCGATCATTACGGCGCGCTTGCTGCTGTCAAACAGCGGGAAACCGTGGCCAAGCGGGCCGACAAGGTCAAGCTTCTCTCCTTCTTCGCGGGCGGCAAGCCAATCGGTGCCTTTGCCGCGAATTCCAAACACGACACGCAGGATACCCCTCTTCGCATCGAAGCCGCCGATCGAGACCGGGCGGCGAAGCTGAAACGGATCGCACAGCACATTGACAAATTGACCGCAGGAAGCGGCTTTGGCAATGTTCGGCGCTTTAAGCGTGAACGAATACACGCCCTTGGCGATTTCTTGTTTATAAATCAGTTCACATTGTTCTTGCATATAACGCATCGGAACAATCCTCCTTAAAAGTAATATGCCGAGCGGTGTTAACCCGCTGTATGCTTTGACTTGAACACCAACCACAAAGTTGCAGCCAACACCGCCGCGCCGCCGATCGCCGCCGCCACGATCCACGGCAGAGATGTGCTTTTCACGCCGAAATCGTGATTGGGGAACACATTTTCCTGCAAAAACTGCGTGAGTGCCTCGGCGGTTTCGGCATGCTCCTCAATGCTCGGATGACCCGCACCGCCGCTCGTACCCTCGGGCAGCACGGTGAAATAATAGCCGTTTTCCACGCCGCCGAGTTCCTCGACCGCATCGGCAAATTGCTGCTCGAATTTCAGATAATTCTCGCCGATCACCCACACGATCGCCGCTTCGGGATTGTGCGAACGCACCGATTCCATGAACGCTTTGGCACCTTCTGCCATTTCTTCATAGGTTGTGCCGCGATCCGAATCGTTTGCGCCGAGGTTGATCACCACGATATCGGCGGGGCGCGTAAATGACCATT
>JAZURB010000276.1:0-7385 GCA_045605945.1 Acutalibacteraceae bacterium | reverse complement strand
GGGCTCGAATATCGGCACGACCGTCACGGCGTGGATCGTGGCACTCGCGGGCATCGACGGCAAGGATAATGTTCTGCTCACGATCGTCAAGCCCGCCGCGTTCTCCCCGGTTTTGGCGCTGTTGGGTCTTGGCATGATCATGCTCAGCAAAAAAGCCAAGCGTCGCGACATCGGCACCATCATGGTGGCGTTTGCGGTTCTCATTTTCGGTCTGGAGATGATGGGCGACGCGGTGGACGTTGTTCCCGCCGAGACGTTTGAGACGATGTTCCAAATGTTCAACAACCCGCTGCTCGGTCTGCTTATCGGCATCGTCGTGACGGCGATCATCCAAAGCTCGTCGGCGTCTATCGGCATTTTGCAAACGATCGCGCTTGCCCCCGGCAGCACCATGACCTACGGTATGGCGGTGCCCATCATCTTCGGTCAAAATATCGGCACCTGCGTGACGGCGCTTATTTCGGCGGTCGGCACCAACAAAAACGGCAAGCGTGTCGTGGTGGTGCATTTTGCTTCTAAGGTCATCGGTACGATCGTGTTTATGATTCCGTATTATCTGCTCAGCGGTTTGCTCAGCGAGTGGTACGGCGCGACCGCTTCGGCACTCGGTATCGCGATTGTGCACACCGTATTTAACGTGTTGAACACGGCGCTGTTGATGCCGTTTTGCGGATTGCTTGAGAAGTTGGCGCTTCGCGTGGTGCGCGACAAGCCGAGCGAGCGCCCTGTCGGCTATATCGACGAGTTGCTTCTTAAAACGCCGTCGGTCGCGGTGGTGGAAAGCAAACGCACCGCGGTGCGCATGGCGGAAAATGCGCGCGACTCGCTGTTGCTGGCAACCAAGCAGTTTGAAATGTTGAATGAAGCGGATGCCGCGTTGATTGAGCAGAACGAGAGTGAAGTCGATATGTACGAGGATAACCTCGGGTCGTTCCTGGTGAAGTTGTCGGCGTGCGAACTGTCCGATCACGATGCGGCGGAGATCTCCAAGCTGCTCTTGTCGATCGGCGACTTCGAGCGTCTGTCCGATCACTCGCTGTTGCTGCTGCGTGCGGCGCAGGAAATGCGCGAAAAGGACGTGTCCTTCTCGCCCTACGCCAAGCGAGAACTGAAGGTAATTTTCGATGCGATGAACGAGATCGTCTCCATCACCACCAAAGCGTTCAACGACAGCGATCTGACGCTTGCCAAGCGCGTTGAGCCGCTCGAGCAGGTGATCGACAGCTTGGTTGCCGAAACGAAGGAAGGGCATATCGAGCGTCTGCAAAAAGGCGCTTGCACGATCGAGCTCGGCTTTATCCTTAACGATGTGCTCACCAGCTGCCAGCGCGTGTCCGACCACTGCTCCAATATCGCTGTTTGCCTGATCCAAACCAAGCGCGATGCTTACGAGACGCACAGCTATCTCAACCGCATGAAGTCCGGCAAGCAATCATATGAGGATGCGTATGCGTACTATGCGACGGTGTACAATTTGAAAAAATAATGTTGCTTAAAAAACAGAGGGCGATATGCTCTCTGTTTTTTTTGTGCAGTAAAAACAACCTGTCCTCGCCTTTGGTAATAATCACACAAAAATTTCTCAAAAAACAGGATAACTCTCTCTATAAAAAACAGTTGCAAAATCAACGATTTTTCGTTACAATTAGCTTGCCAGTATATAATAATGATGTGAAAGACGGAAGGAGTGTCTTTACAACCCATGGAAGCAGTATTAAAGTTCTTTCTCGGCTTGGCGTTTTTCCTGTTCGGTATGAACGCCATGAGCGGCGGCCTCGAAAAGCTCGCCGGCGGCAAAATGGAAAAAACCCTCAAAAAAATGACTTCGAAGCCCGTTAAGGGCATGGCGCTGGGTGCGGGTATCACCGCCGTGATCCAAAGCTCGTCCGCGACGACGGTCATGCTGGTCGGTCTGGTTAACTCCGGCATCATGACGCTCGCGCAATCGATCGGCGTGATCATGGGCGCCAACATCGGCACGACCGTGACCGCGTGGATCTTGACGCTGACGGGTCTTGACGGCGATCAATGGTGGATGCTGATGCTCAAGCCCGCCAACTTCTCGCCGATTTTGGCGATCATCGGTGTGGCGATGATCATGATGTGCAAAAAAGCGAAAAACCGCGACATCGGTACGATCCTTGTCAGCTTCGCCGTGCTGATGTACGGCATGGAGTTCATGGGTGATGCCGTGGACGCTGTCCCCGAAGAATATTTCGCCAAGGCGATGACGATCTTTAACAACCCGTTGCTCGGTGTGCTGGTCGGCGCGGTCATCACCGCGATCATCCAAAGCTCGTCCGCTTCGGTCGGTATTTTGCAAACCGTTGCGATGGCGGAGGGCAGCACCATGACCTTCGGCATGGCGATCCCCATTATCCTCGGTCAAAACATCGGCACCTGCATCACCTCGCTCATCTCCTCGATCGGTGCGAACAAAAACGCCAAGCGCGTTGTTGTGGTGCATTTCGCGTTCAACTTGATCGGTACGGCGCTGTTCATGGTCGTGTACTACATTGCGCGTGGTTTCCTTACCGATTTTATGAGCGGCTCGGTCGACGAGATCGGCATCGCGACGGTGCATACCGTGTTCAATGTGGTCACCACCTGTGCGCTGTTGCCGTTTGCCAAGCTGCTTGAAAAGCTTGCCAAAAAGGTCGTGCGCGACAAGGTCGTCGAGCATCCCGTCGGCTATCTTGATGAGCGTCTGCTCAAAACCCCGTCGGTTGCGATCGTCGAAAGCAAGCGCATGACGGTGAAAATGGCGGAGCTTGCGCGGGATACGCTGATCGCTTCGGTGGCGCAACTTGAGCATTACGATGCAGAAAAAGCGGCGAAGATCGAGGAAGAGGAAGGTCTTGTCGACACCTATGAAGATACCCTCGGCTCGTTCCTCGTCAAGCTGTCGGCGATGGATCTGTCCGACCATGACGGTGCGGAGATCTCCAAGCTGCTCTTGTCGATTGCCGATTTCGAGCGCTTGTCCGACCATGCGGTCATGATCCTGCGCGCAGCACAGGAAATGAACGAAAAGGGCTTGTCTTTCTCCGAGGAAGCGCGCCGTGAGCTTGCGCCGATCATCGCGGCGATCACCAAGATCGTAGGCATTACCGTCGACGCGTTCGACCGCAGTGACCTCGAACTCGCCAAAACGGTCGAGCCGCTCGAAGAGGTTATCGACGGCTTGATCGCCGACGAAAAAGCGCGTCATATCGAGCGCTTGCAAAAGGGTGCTTGCACGATTGAGCTCGGCTTTATTCTCAACGACCTGCTCACCGGCTGCGAGCGTGTGTCCGACCACTGCTCGAATATCGCCGTTTGCCTGATCCAAACCAAGCGCGATGCGTTCGCGACCCACAGCTACCTCAACAAGGTCAAGCATTCCGGCAAGCAATCCTTTGTCGAGGCGTATGAAGCCTATGCCAAGGAATTTGCCCTGCCGCAGGAATAAAAAAAGAAAAAGATGTGCGAGCAATCGCACATCTTTTTTTGTGGCGTTGTGTGTTGCGGGCAACCGCTAAGCCTCCCTCTTTGAGGGAGTTTTTCGGCGCACCGCAGTCGTAGGGAACGGATTTATCCGTTCCGTTTTGCGACGGAAGGCATAAATGCCTTCCCTACGATGTTGGCCCCCTTAAGCAAAGTTTCATCCGTGTCACCCTGAGCGAGCGAACGCGAGTCGAATGGGTCTCGGATGAGACTCCGCTCAGTATGACGCGCCGTGGCAGCGATATATGCGTCACCCTGAGCGAGCCGAAGGCGAGTCGAACGGGTCTAACTCGCCGCGTGTCGCAGGGCGGGGGTTGACTCCCGCCGCCTGTCAGCCTCCCTTCGGGCGAGAGAGGCGCAAAAAAATCCCCCTCGTTGGGAGGGGGATTTTTTTATATAACTTATTGTTCGCCGAGGCAGGCAGCGCCGATGATGCCCGCGTCGTTGCCGAGTGCTGCAGCGCACAGACGGGTCTGGTGCTTGCTGTATTTGCTGTAGCGATCGCGCTCGATGTGCCCCAGCACGGGCGTGAGCAGCGTGTCGCCTTCGTGGCTGATGCCGCCGCTGATGCACAGCACCTCGGGTTGGAAGATGTTGACCATGTTGGTCAGACCGCAAGCGAGATACTCGACATACTTGTCGACGGTTGCCTGACCGACAGGGCAGCCTTGGCGCATCGCGTCAAACGCGGTGCGACCGTTGACCTTGCCGCGCTCGTTGGCGATTTTCGCCATCAAGCTGTCGGGATTTTCGGCGATCATTGCCTTGGTCTGACGCACGAGCGCCGTTGCCGACGCATACGCTTCCCAGCAGCCCTTACGACCGCAGCCGCACTGTTCGCCGTCGACCACGATCACGATGTGACCCAGCTCCGCTGCCGCGCAGTTAAAGCCGTCGTAGATCTTGCCGTCGATGATGATGCCGCCGCCGACGCCGGTACCCAGCGTGATGCACAGCGCGCTGTTCGCACCCTTGGCAGCGCCCGCCTTGGCTTCGCCGAGTGCGGCAGCGTTGGCATCGTTTTCAATATACACGGGCTTGCCCGTGAGCTTTTCGAGTTCTTCTTTGAGGGGCACCTCTTTGAAATCGAGGTTGCAGGAATATTCCACAATACCCGTGAGCACGTTGCAGGTGCCGGGGCAGCCGACGCCGACATACGCCACATCGTCCATGGTGAAGCCTGCTTTTTCAGCGGCTTCCTTTGCCAGGCGCGCCATATCCTCCATGATCGCCTGCGCGGGACGCGGCATGTTGGTTTTGCATTCCGCTTTCGCGAGAATGGTGTTATTTTCGTCAACAGCACCCGCCACAATGTTGGTGCCGCCCAGATCGATACCGATGCGAATCATATAAAAACGCTCCTTTTCATTACAGACATACTTTCTTTTATTATAGCCCACTTTTCCGTGTTCGTAAAGAGGAAAGATGAATTTTTCGTGTATTTTTCCGCAGGAATTGCCAAAAGGAGGATTTTGTGATATACTGCATGTATATATGACTGAAAAAGGAGGAAGCGCCTGTGGATGTGCGCGTGGGAGACCGTGTGGAACTGAAAAAACCGCACCCGTGCGGCGGGCATCGCTTTGAGGTGTTGCGCTCGGGCATGGATTTTCGCCTGAAATGCCTGACCTGCGGGCATGAAATGCTCGTCCCCCGCGCCAAAATCGAGCGCTTCATCCGCAAACTGGAGCGCGACGAAAACGGAGGGGACAGCGATGCTTGAGCGTCTCAGCGAAGTGCAAAAGCGTTATGACGAATTGAATCAGCGCCTGTATGATCCCGCCGTGGTCGCCGATACGGCACGGTATCAGGAATATCTGAAGGAAACCAAACGCCTCGAGCCGCTCGTGGAAGCGTTGAAAACATATCGCGCGGCGAGTGCCGCAGCCGAGGATGCCAAAGCGCTGCTTGTGAGTGAAAAAGATCCCGAGCTGCGCGAGCTTGCCGCCGAAGAACTGCGCGAAGCGACCGCTGCGATGCAAGCGTGCGAAGAGGAGATCAAAATTTTGTTGCTCCCGCGTGACCCGCGCGATGAAAAGAATGTCATCATGGAGATCCGCGGCGGCACGGGCGGCGAAGAGGCAGCGCTGTTTGCGGCATCGCTGTTTCGGATGTACAGTATGTATGCACAGACGGCAGGCTATACCGTCGATGTGATCAGCAAAAACGCCACCGAGCTTGGCGGCTGCAAAGAAATCGTGTTCACGGTGAGCGGGCAAAACGCCTACAGCCGTTTTAAATTCGAAAGCGGCACGCATCGCGTGCAACGCGTTCCCGAAACCGAAAGCGGCGGACGCATCCACACCTCGGCGGTGACGGTGGCGGTGCTGCCCGAAGCGGAAGAGGTGGATGTCCGCTTCGATCGCAGCGAGCTGCAGATTGATACCTTCCGCAGCAGCGGCGCGGGCGGTCAGCATATCAACAAAACCGAATCCGCCGTGCGCATCACCCATCTGCCGACGGGACTCGTCGTGGAATGTCAGGATGAGCGCAGCCAGCATAAAAACCGCGACAAAGCGATGCGGGTGCTCCTCGCGCGTCTTGCCGAGCGTCAACAGGAAGAACAAACCGCCGCGATCGCTGCCGACCGTCGCACCCAAGTGGGCAGCGGTGACCGCAGCGAACGCATCCGCACCTATAATTTTCCGCAGGGTCGCGTCACCGATCACCGCATCAACCTGACGCTGTATAAGCTCGACGCGGTGATGAACGGCGCGCTGGATGAATTGTTGGATGCGCTGCTCACCGCCGACCGCGCTGCCAAGCTGGCGGCGAGCGAGTAATGCTCGCCGTAAAGCGGCGGGGTGCATCGTCCCGAGCGCCGTTTGACTTCGTCTCATCCGCGTCACCCTGAGCGCAGCGCGCCATGCGCGCGTAGTCGAATGGGTCTCGGATGAGAGACTCCACGCAGGCCGGCGCATGATTTCACGGCACCGGCTGAATTTCCGAAAATTCCCTCCGCCCTGCGAGGTTGCCGTGGGGCGCCCCTACTATCCTCACAAAGGATGTGACATTATGAAAACGCTGCATTTAACCGCAGCGGCTGCCGATGTGGAAAAAGCAGGAGCGCTGCTGGCTGCAGGTGAAACGGTGGCGATCCCCACCGAAACCGTCTACGGTCTGGCGGCGAATGCGCTTTCCGCTGCGGCGGTTTCGCAGATTTTTGAAGCGAAAGGACGACCGCAGGATAACCCGCTCATCGTCCATATCGATACATTCGAAACACTGTTTACCCTCTGCCGCGAAGTGCCCGACACGGCGCTCGCGTTGGCAAAGGCGTTTTGGCCCGGTCCGCTGACCATCATTTTGCCCAAGGCAGACATCGTTCCCGATGCGGTCTCGGGCGGACTCGATACGGTCGCGGTGCGCATGCCGTCGCATCCGACGGCGCGGGCAATCATCCGCGCGGCAGGTGTGCCGCTTGCCGCGCCTTCCGCCAATCGTTCGGGCAGCCCGTCGCCGACAACCGCCGCCCGTGTGGCAGCGGATATGGACGGACGCATCGCGGCGGTCGTGGAAGGCGGCGACTGTGAGGTCGGCGTGGAATCGACGGTGATCACGCTGGTCACCGATGTGCCGCGCTTGCTGCGTCCGGGCGGCGTTACCCCCGAACAGCTGCTGACCGTGCTTGATGATATCGTGATCGATGACGCGACGCTCGCGCCGCTTGCCGACGGGCAGGTGGCGGCTTCGCCCGGCATGAAATATAAGCATTATGCGCCCACTGCCGCCGTCACACTGGTGAAAGGCGATGCCGCGGCGTTTGCAGCGTTCGTCAATGCGCATGCCGCGGACGGTGTGTTCGCCATGGCGTTTGACGGCGAAACCGCCGCGCTCCGCGTGCCGTTCGTGACCTACGGCGCCAGAGAGGACAGCGCCGCACAGAAGTCGGTTCGTAG
>JAZURB010000275.1:0-6599 GCA_045605945.1 Acutalibacteraceae bacterium | reverse complement strand
CCCTTTCGCGGGGTGAAAATCTCGCGAATTTTTATGATATCATTATAGCACCGTTTAGAAAAAATGCAAGGAATAGCGTGGTGTTGATGATATTTTTTTGCAGGTGTTATCATCGATTAGCCCCATTCGACTTCGCGCGCGAAAGCACGCTTCGCTCAGTATGACGCGCCGTGGCGTAGTCGAATGGGTCTAACTTGCGACAACATCGTAGGGTGCGGATTTATCCGCGCCTTTTTTAACGGGAGACGGAACGCCACGCAGGGCGTTCCCTACATAGGGAAGGCGCAGCGGTTGCTGTTCGGCTACGCTCTGACGAGGGTAGAACCGAGAGGATATGTCTCCGAAAGGTACAAAAAAGGATGTGTAGACACGCTACACATCCTTTTGTTTAATCCACGGTGACCCAGTGGCTGACATTGCCCGAGGAGTTGCCCATCAGCATAAAGCTGACCGTCAACTGCACCGCCGAATGGGGCGCAACCTCCACTTGGTAAATCTCCCACTGCATCTTCGATGAACCGCCGTCGATCGGCACGATCGTGCATTTGGTCGCCAGCACATTGCCGTCGGGATCCGCGACATATGCCATCAGCGCGCCGCTTGCCGCTTTGTTGATGGTGAAGGTGCGCGGCTTATCGCCTTGGTTGACCAGCGTCATGTTATCGTGGTAATCGATCATCCAGTTGCCGAGGTTCGCGGGAGCGATCGTGCCGTCCGCATGCTCGTTATCGATCACGACCGTCTCGCCGTCGGTGGTCACACATTCAAAGGTCGACATATCCGTGCCGACACCTTTTCTGCCGTTTTGCGGGTTGATATTGGTATACCAGCTGTTGCCTTTGTATGTATAGGTATCGCTCTTATACGCATCATAGGCATTCTTCGCGCGGAAGCCCGCGTTACGGTCATAGCTATGCTCGTAGGTCACGGGCAGCGTACCCGCTTCTACCTTATCGTTCACGATAAACACGGGGTTGCTCTCGATGAGCGCCTGATGATAGTCAACACCCTTATACTGCCAGCCGAACTGCGTGCCGTCTCGCATGACGATGTAGCCCTGCTCTTCGGGCTCTTCCTGCACCTGCTCCGCCTTGGTGTAGCAATAGAAGGTGCCCGTCACTTCGCCGCCCGTGATAAACATTTTGGCAACGGCATTGGTGCATTTGCCCTTGGCGACCAGTTGGTCGGCGGTACCTGCCACATTGGTATTGTTATAGGCATCCTCCGTTGTGCCGCCCAGCACATAAATATACTCGCCCGCAGGAATACGGTAGGTGGTCGGTTGGTACACGCGCGGCGTATAATCGATAAAGTCCTGACCGATATATTTCTCGGCGACCATGCCGTTTTTCTCGAAATAATCGGGCGGCAGCTCAAACTTATAGTTATAATAGTCCGACCAGGATTGCTGACCGAGCCATTCGCCGCTGGTTTGATAGCCGATGTTCATCACGGTGACATACACATCGTCCTCGCCGTCATTTTTCATCTGATAGCCGAGGTAAATGTACTGTCCCGTGTAGTTGGAGTGCTCCCATGTCACCTGCACATCGCCGTGCAAGCCTTCGTCGCGCAAAATCGCTTGTCCGATATCGGCGGGTTGCAGCTTTTCGGGATTGTTGAGGTACACATAGGTGCCGCCTTCGCGCTTGGTGTAGGTGATGGTGGTCGCTGCGGGCGCTTTGGAAGGATCGCCCTTAAGGTCGATCGTCGAGGCATCGACCGTGAAGTTCGCCTGATACGGCAAGCGCTGCGTGTTGACGTCGGGGGTGGCTTCCAGCAGGAACTTTTCGCCGCCCTCTTTGGTTTCCACCGTCACGGTGACGGTGTCGCCCGCGGTGACAGGCGCTTCCAAACGCGCGCCCGCCGCCTCAAAAGTGCCTTCGCTCGTTTTCACGGTGATCACCGTCGCGTTGCTGCAGGTGAAGGTATAGGTGTCGTCGTTTTCCGCCACCATGGTATAGGTGCATTTGCCGTTGCTCGCTGTGACATCTTCAAAGCCGGACAGCGGAATGGGCGCATTGACGGAAGCCTTGTTGTTCTCATCACGCGCGGTATCGGTCAGCTTTTGACCGTTGCCGCCGCAGCCCGCAAACATCGTCATGCACAGCACGATCACCGCCGCCAGGGCGATGATGCGTTTTTCTTTCAATTTCATAGAGTTACTCCTCTTTGTTACGGTTAAAAACCGCGGCGCGCCTTCCGAAAGGGAAGCCGCGCCGCGGCAGGTTACTTACATCTTGCGTGTGTCCGCCGTTAGTTACGGTTGAGTACGCGACAGACCGTCAGCAAACGCATCGATGATCACTTGGTCGGTATCGAGCACGAGCTCGTTGGAAACCTTACCGTCCACATAGTCATTGGCGTTAAACCACACAGCGACCTTGATATTCGGATACTTGTTCTGCTCGAAGCAGTCGAACATCTCGGTGATCCAAGCCGCCTTCGCGTCGGGGCCTTGGCCTTCGACATCGTCACGCGCGACGCAGCCGAACTCGGAGATGATCCACGGCCACTCCGCAAAGTGCTGGCTGTACTCCGCGTTGATGCCGTCATACAGCTCGGAGAAGGTGCTCCAAGTGCCGTAACCGGTATCGGGGTTCGAGCCCATGTTGTAGCCGGTCAGACCGATGAGGTCAATGTACTCGGAATCGGGCATGTAGCACTGGTAGTTGCACCATTTGTAAGGCGGATAGGAGTTGTCAAAGCCGTTGAAGATCCACATCGCATACTGGTTCGCACCCGTCTCGGTGAACACATCGTACAGCGTGATCCAGGTGTCGACAAAGATGTCGGGATCGAGCATGTTCGCCAGGCTGCAATAGCTGGTCCAGTCGGTGTTCATCTCATTGTTGAGACGGAAGAAGAAGGGCTTGCCGTATTCCGCAGCGCCCTCGGCAAACTGCGTGATGGTCGCCTTCGCTTCGTCGGTACCGCGATAGATTTCGAGGATCGGGTTTTGGAAGGTCAGATCCATGTTGTTGTTCACGGTGTACTGATAGGTGATCTGCATCATGCGGCCGTCCGCGTCCATTTCATTGGCGAAATCGAGCGGGAACTGACCAACCTTCAGCTCATCGTTGATGTTTTCCTTCGAGCCGTAGTGGATATACTCGGAAATCACGGGGAAGGTGTAGTCGAGCTTCTTCTCGAGCATCGGGATGTTGATCTCGATACCGGTGGTTTGCAGCTTGTAGGAGAACAGACCCCAATCCACATGCTCTTGCTCCTTGAGCGCCTCATAGTACTCGGTGGTCTCGTCGCTCCAGTTGGGGTTGTTCATGCAGGGATACAGACGGGTATCCACGGGAGCGCCCTTGTCATAGATCGGCACAAAGCTGTTGTAAACCGCCGAGAAATCGCGATCGTCAACCGCTTTGAACATCATGTGCACGGTTTGACCCAGATCGTTGTAATAATCGACATAGGTGTAGTACGCCTTGGTGGTCGCGGGGCAGTTGTCCAGCTTCACCTTGTACACTTCCATGTTCCAGCCATCGTCAAGCGCGGTCTTTTCCACATCGGCAACGACCGACACGCCGTTGTTCTTCTGCCAATCGACATTTTTGATGTAGAGGTACAGCGACTGCATGTACACATCCAGGCTCTTGTGATACGCGATCGCATCATCCTCGCGGGAAGCGATGAGCGACACTTCGTCGGTGTCGTAACGCACACGCATCGAGCTCATGGAATAGTCGGGGACCCACTCGTGAGGAATGTCGAGAATGTAGCCGTCGGTGTAGTTCACGACGCGCTTCACATCGGCAAACCAGTAGATTTTCTTGTTGTCCTTCACCTGCCAGTATTCATCGCTGACAGTACGAACGCCGTTCTCGTAAAACTCCATCTTCTGGATGTCGGCATCGGAATAGCCGGAAATCTCCGTGAACTTGATGAGGTTTTCGCGCACCGCCGTGAGTTCTTCCTCGGTGCCTTCTTCTTTCACGCTGCTGTAAATGTCTTCGTCTTCCGCAGGTTTCTTATCGCACGCAGCGAAGCAGCAAACCAACATCACGAGCGACAGGCACAAAGCCAGCACGCGCCACAGGGTTTTTTTCATGACCTTTTCCTCCGTTTTGAAATAAAATAAATTGCCCTTCTTTATCGCGGTTTACACCGCTGCAAATGTGCCGCCGCGCGCCGTCATTTCTGCGCGCACCGCCGCACCATCTACCGATTTGACAGCGCAGGACAAATCCAGCGCCATGGAAGCGGCAAGACCCGCCGCTTCACCGAGTGCATGGCACACGAGCTGAATGCGGATCGCCGATTGTGCCCAGAAGGACGCCGAAATGCAGCGTCCCGCTACGAGCAGGTTGTCGACCCCTTTGGCAACAAGCGTGCCGTAAGGAATCTCGAAAAATTCGCCCGGCGCAAAGCCGCGCGGATGCACCAATGCCGATTTGCCGTGCACATCGATGGGATACGCACTTTGCGCAATACCGTCCTTGAATTTGCGGCAAGCGTTATAATCGTCAATGGTCAGCAGGTACTCGCCCTCGATGCGGCGGCTTTCACGGATGCCGGGAAGCTGCGCAAACGAGATGATCGTGCTGTTTTCAAAACCGCCGATGTGCTTTTTAAGAAACTCATGAATACGCACCGCCGATGCGCGGCAATCGATCACACCTTCGCTGACCTCAACGGGGTCGACGGTGTGACGGCAGCGCGGCGCTTCGGGACAGTTGAAATACATCACGCTGTTGCCGTAGGATTTGGCGGTGAAGGTTTGGAAATAGACACCGTCCGCATATGCGAGCTCGCCCGCTTCAAGACCTTTCATAAACAGATCGCGCAACGGTGCATGCTCGGCATCTTTCCACTCCAGCGCCATATACACATGCGGGGATTGCGGGTCCACATCGGGAACACCCAGCGCATAAAGCGCACGGTTAACAGCAACCGTATCAATATCGCATACCGCAAAGCGCAGCGACATATTTTGGTTTTGATCGTTATTTTCGGGATCGCCCGCCGCATAGGGGCAACCGCTCATGTAAGCGACCTGGGCGTCGCCCGTGCAATCGATGAACACATCCGCTTCGATGCGGGTGAGTCCCGTAAGCGTTTGCACCAGTATCGCTTGAATATGCTCGTTTTCGCGCACCGTGTCAACAAAAGCCGCGCCGTAGAGAATATCGACGCCCGCACCCTTTGCCATTTCCTCGAGCGTCACGCTCATGGTAACGGGCGAGAACATCGTGTTGGATGCACCCGGCCACGGCGGCGCAAGATACCCTTTTTCGGTGAGCAGCTTGCACATGCGCGTTGACAGATACGAATTGTTGTAATCCCCGATACGCACCGTCATAAACGGTGTGACCTGCGCCATGGTCGCCGAGCCGCCGAGGCTGTAGCCGCGTTCGGCGCTCAGCACATCCTTCCCGCTTACCGCCGCCGCGATCGCCGCCATGACGCCGGCTGTGCCGCCGCCGATGACCACAATATCGTAGCGTTTGGAATAGTCCGCCACGGGAAGCGTTACGGTTTTTGTCGTATACATCGACGATCACCTCTTCGGAACAATCTGAAATGTTACGCTTTCTTCTTTTTGACAACGATGAGCGCGACCGCTGCAGCGAACAGCACACCGCCCGCCGCTAACACAATCCACCAAGGGAAGGGGGAAGTTTCGGTGGCATTCGGTGCGTTCGTCGATTCCTTGGTTGACATCGTAGTATTGTCAATGGGGGGCGCGGTATCGTCGGGATCAATGTTAAAATCGCCGTCCGTGTCCTCAAACATGAGATCAAAACTCATAAATTCGCAATGCGCACCCGTCGTATCCTCGGGGGTGGAAATAAACAGTTCATTGATCGTCAAACTGCCCGCCGTTGTGCCGACATAATAAATCGTCACCTGCGGGACAAAGGTGTCAGCGCCCATGTTTTGCATGGCAAGCGCGTTGGTGCAGCATTCGGTGCCGCTCTCGGCAGCTACCGCCGCCCACGCATCCTGCAAATTGACCGTGCCTTTATAGGTGCCTGCGGGCGCATCCGCATCGGAGTTGGCAACGCCCGCCACGCCGCATGCATCCGCGATAACCTTCGAAAATTTCACATTCATGCCGTTGACGGAAAGCACCAAGTTCCACGAACAATCCACCGCTTCGACATCGAAATACAGCGTGTTCGCGACGGTGAGATCCAACGCGGGATAGTTATCCAGCTGCAGCGTGCGCACGTTAGGCCAATACACATCGCCCGCACCGTCAGCGCCCGTGCGACGAAGCACCAGCGCGCCGTATTCGGTATAGGTCGTTTCAAGGAAGTGCTCACCGCCGACTTCATCGGGATCGTCATCGAAGCGGCAGTAATCGGCATTCGTGAACTGCACTTCCCACAGCATATCATTCTCATAACCGGATTCTATGGGAAACCAGCGCGCACCTTGCAGTCCATCGGCAGTCTCATCGGCAGAGACAATCATGCCGCACGACAGCACGGCAACCAGCAGGACGCTGAGAAGGATCGCCAGCATTTGTTTCACGATGTTCATGAGATCACCCTCCTTTTACGGTAACGGATAAATCCACTCGTTTTTCCACAAACCGCACAGCTTTGTAAAAAATCCGGTCGATTTATGCGAAAAGAGGG
>JAZURB010000274.1:0-2014 GCA_045605945.1 Acutalibacteraceae bacterium | reverse complement strand
GGTGCCGGTATTGTGAATCATGATGTATTTCAGATTGAATGCTTTTGTGCTGAGCGAAGGACGGAAATCGGCATACACGGGAACTTCCGCGTCCGTACCTTTACCGAGGGTGAAAGTCGTGTTGTTGGTACGACCGTTGTGCGACGGCATCACATAGGGTGTCGATGTAGCAGCGCTGACGCGCTCGGGGACGAGCGACATAGCGGGCATCATGCACACGACCATAGCCATGCAAACAAGAAGAGAGAAAAGGCGTTTTTTCATGAATGGTATGCATCCTTTCTGTATAATAAATTTTGTTTAGAACCTAAATGAGAGGGAATTACACAAGGCCCATGCTCATGCGCAGGATCTCGCGTGCGTCCGAGGTGGACACTTCGCCGTTGGCGTCGTAATCCGCCGCTGAGAATTGTGCCGGCGAGAATTCGCCGCTGCCGATGCTGTGTTTCAGCGCGTCGCGGGCGTCGGCTGTGGTGATCGTACCGTTTTGGTCGACATCACCGAAGATCGCCAGCGTGTATTCGGCGATCAGCGTGCTGCCGTTCATGACTTTAATGGTCATGCCGGTCGTAGCCGTCTCGCTCGACGCTTCAACACCGTTGTTGTACAGGGTAACATACTGCGCATTGTTCATGCTGTTCTTGGCGCTTGCAGCGGTGATATCCTTGACCTTGCCGATGATAACGTCGCTGGTTTCGTCAAGCACGAAGAGGTCGTTCGTGATATCGATGTGACCCGCCCAAGAACCGGACTTCTTCACGTCATCTTTGAAGATATAGCCGATTTGTGCATCGCTGATTTGGCTGGCATAGAGCGCTGCCGAGCCGTTGCCGCGAAGCTCGACCGTGATCGATTTCACGGTCGACCAGCCGTCGGCAGGCATCACATTGTTCCAAGTGTACACACCGAGAATGTTAAAAGCTTTGGTGAACTGACCTGCGGGCAAGCCGTTTTCGGGATAGGACTCAAAACCGAACTGCGGGAAGAAGTCATCACGCAGCGAAACGCGGCGATCGCCCTCCGAGGTGGTAACGGTCATGTAGATGTCAAAGTCCACGCTGGACTCCGCAGAAACGATCCAGTAAGGCAGTTTCTCGGGTTGGAAGCCGAAATCGGAGTTGAAGCTGACCGCGTAACCGCCGGTGCCTTCGAGCTTCAGCACACCGTTTTCGTAAGTGTAGCTGCCCGAAGCACCCGCTGCTGCGGTCTGTGTGATCGTTTCGGGATACATCATGTTCGTGTGGTTCTGGTCGCCCGTAAAGCACACCGCATTGAGCGATACATACGAATCCTCTTCGCCGACCACATGGTATTGGATCGATTCAAAGTTGACGATGCCGTCAGCGGGCATGGAGTAATAGGTGTAGAGATAATAGCCGATGTTGGCCATGATCGTGTAGTTGCCGGGAGCGAAGTCCGCGTCGTTGCCGTTAACGATCTGCGAGAGCAGCACCGTGTGGCTGTTGTTCGCGGCATCGCGGAAGGTGATGTGCGCATTGAACTGCGCCGTCGAGGTGAGGGAGATGTTCAGATAGCCGGTCTTGGAAAGATCGGTGCTGGTTTTGTAAGTTGCCATCATGCTGGGCCATTGCCAGCCGGGGCCGCCTTTATACAAGGTTGCTGCGCCCGAGTAGCCGTTGAAATAGGGATACACCCAGTGCTTGGTGGTCGGATTGCCCGCTTCGTCGTAATCAAACGAATCAATGCAGGTCGTGTTGGTCACGGTAGGCATATAATCGGTTGCCTGCGGCCACTGAATGGCTTTCCATTCGGCGTGCAGTTGACGATCCGCCCAAATCGCGGTGGAGTCGAAGGTGAACAGCCAGCCGTTCTCATCGTACCAGCCAAGGAACTCATAGCCATCGCGGGTGGGCGCGCCGGGATCCTTCGCCAAGCCGCCTTCGGTAACGGTTTGCTTGGCAATATTGCTGCCGCCGCGAGAGTCAAACGTCACTGAGTAGTTCTTCGCGACCGCGTGGTTGTTGATGACCGTACCCGTGCGGGTGAGAAGCAC
>JAZURB010000273.1:0-1796 GCA_045605945.1 Acutalibacteraceae bacterium | reverse complement strand
CGACAACGACCACAACGCGCACGACAACAACGACGACGCGCACGACAACAACGACGACGCGCACGACCACGACCACAACGCGCACGACCACGACCACAACGCGCACGACAACAACGACTACTACAACGACAACCGTGACAGGGACAACGACGACCACCATTCCGTCGCGCGATATGGAAGGCGAGTTCATCCTCTTCACGGTCAGCAGCACACAAGGTGCGGTGGGCGAGACGGTCACGGTCGACTTCTCGGTCGCGCCCGACAGCTACATCACCAACGGTCTGTTTGTCGTGACCTACGACCCGACTCAGCTCGAGTTGGTGCCGCCGAACTCCCGTAACTATGTCAGCGTGAATGCAGCGGTGCTCTATGGCATGAATGGCCAAGAAGCGGACGAGGGCATTGTGAAGCTGACTTACATCGATCCGTATGTGCCCGGCACGACCGAAGGCGGCGTGATGTTCTCGGTGGACTTCAAGATACTGGAAGGTTGCAGCGGCACCGTTCCCGTTCAACTGCAGGTGCATGAGCTGCAATCGAACAGCAGTGACGATATCAACGACGGTTATTACCACACCAACTGCGATTATTACATCGACGGTGCTATCGTGATCAAGGGAAGCGGCACGACTACCACGACTGTGCCGACACAGCCTGCCGATACTCTCACGGCACTCGATCCCGCGACTTACTATGGTCGCTCGCTGCTTGCGCAAGAGGACGAGGTCATGGTGGAGGTTTACGATTTCCTTGACGAGCAAATCAAAGCATTCAACACCGATATTACGATGATGAGCTACCGACTGCCGCTCCCGCAATTCGAGCGTGTGGTGCGCTATTATTACGACGATCATCCCGAAGTGTTCTGGATGAGCAAGGGTTATAGCTATTCGTATTACACGATGGGGGATACGCGCTATATCTACTCGATGCAGCAACCGTACGGCTTTACTGCAGCGGAAGCGGCAAGCTATCAATCGCAACTGGAAACGGCTGCCGCCACTTTCACGGCAGGCATCACCGATGCGATGACAGAGCTTGAGCGTGAAAAGCTGGTGCATGATCGCGTTATTCGTTTCGCGGAGTATGACACCACGCTCGCTGCGGCGAACATTCGTAATGTTATCGGATCTATGATCAACGGTGTGTGTGTGTGCGAGGGTTATGCACGCGCATTCCAATACCTGATGTATCGCTGCGGCATCAACTGCGTGCTGGTGATCGGTCAGGTCAGCGAAGGCGAATACCATATGTGGAACGCGGTGCTCATTGACGGCGAATGGTATCAAGCGGACCTGACGTGGGATGACCCGACGCTGAGCACCCCCGACGCCATGCATTTGCGCCATCAGTACCTCAATGTTACCGATGAGCAAATCGCGGCAAGCCGCACGGCATTCCTCGAATACAGCCAAGCGGACAGCAGCTATGCGACGACCTACCCGATCCCCGTATGCACCGCCACGGCGGCGTATTACCCCGGTAAGGTCGCTACGCACCTGAGTGCGTTTGATGTCGATGCGGTAATCGCGGCAATCGCCTACGGTGTGGAAAACCGCGAATATGCCCACTTCCTGTTCATCGACGGTTACACCTTTGCCGATTTCAAGAGTGATCTCGGCACGAATTATTACGATGTGCTTGACGGCGTGAATGAAATTGTCAGCGCGGATCATACGATCGCTTCGCTGCGGTATTACTATTTCCAAGACCCCATCACCGATGTGTTCGGCATGTACATCTGATATAACCACGCAAAAAAGCGTCTTGTTCAAATTTGAACAAGACGCTTTTTT
>JAZURB010000272.1:0-4609 GCA_045605945.1 Acutalibacteraceae bacterium | reverse complement strand
GGTCGCGTATCGGATAAAGGCTCTCAGGAGGATTAATCATTATGACGAAAAAGGGCATGCTGATCGTGCTTTCGGGCCCTTCCGGCTCGGGAAAAGGCACAATCGTGAGCAAACTTTTGGAAAAGCGTGATGACACCGTGTTGTCCATTTCGATGACAACACGCGCACCTCGCGAAGGCGAGATTGACGGTGTGCATTACTATTTTACCAACCGCGAGGATTTTGAAAAGATTCAGTCGCTCGGCGGCTTCTTGGAATCCGCGGAATACAATCATAATTACTACGGAACGCCCGAAAGCACTGTGCGTGAATGGCTTTCCGAGGGTAAAAATGTTATCTTGGAGATCGAGGTCCAGGGCGCGGAAAAGGTAATGGATTTCCGTTCGGATCTGGTGTCGATTTTCATCACCATTCCTTCGATGGAGGAGCTTCGCCGTCGCTTGACCGATCGCGGCACCGAAACCGAGGAAACGATCAATGCGCGCATGGAGGTCGCCAAACGCGAACTCAAGCGTGCCTTCCGCTATGACTATGTTGTAATTAACGACAAGGTTGACGACGCGGTGGAACGTATCAACACCATTATCGAAGCCGAGCAAATGCGCTTTGCTCGCATGGACGAAGAATACATCAGGGGGGTACTGGAAAATGCTGAGACCGAGTGATATTGAACAATTGAAGGGTGAAAACAGCCGTTATGCCATGGTGGTTGCCGTGGCGAAGCGTGCGCGCGATATTGCCGATGAAGCAATGGATAAGGGCGAGATCATCATCGAGAAACCCGTCAGCCTGGCGATCGAAGATTTCAAGAGCGGCAACTTCAAGGCGTATGCAAGCGCCGATGCCGACGAGCAGTCTGCTGCCGAGGAATAAACCGTGCAGGAAAGCCGCATTGTAAAAGTAGCTGTCGAAAAAGCGTCGTTTCATTTCGATAAGCTGTACAGCTACTATTTACCGAATGATTTGGGGACTGTATCGCGCGGTTGCCGCGTGATCGTTCCCTTTGGCGGCGGCAATCGCCGTTGTCAAGGAATCGTGATAGAGTGTGACACAAAAACCGATTTTAGGAAACTAAAACCGGTTTTTGCCATACTTGACGATACTCCGTTATTCACCGACGATATGCTGGAACTGGCAAATTTCGTCAAGGAGCGCACTTTTTGTACGCTGTATGACGCTGCTCAAGCCATGCTGCCGCCGGGACTGTATATGAAAATCAAGCCGTGCTATATGGCTGTTGCGACGCGCGATGTGCTGCTTGAGGATCTGCCTGCGGATGAAGCAAAGATTCTTCGATTTCTTGACAAAGCGCCTGACGGGATTTTTGCCGATGTTCTCAAAACCAAAAGCGGTGTTGAGAATATCGATGAAGTATTGGCGAGTCTTGTTAAGCAAGGGTTAATTTGCCGTTCGGATGCTGCCAAGCGCCTGGCAACGGATGCAACAGTGCGCATGGCGCGTTTGACCCGCCAAGGGGACGAACTGCATCATGCACTGCATTTTCATAAATGCACCGATAAACAAAAAGCGGTTGTGGAACTGCTGGAAGAAAACGGTGCTGCATCGGTTAAGGAGCTGTGCTATTTTGCGGGAGTGACCGCAGCGGTTGTTGCAACGCTTCATCGCAAGGGTATTGTGGAATTGTATGACAGTGAGGTGCTGCGTTCTCCTGCAGCGGATGCAAGTGTCGAGGAGCCACCGCTTTGCTCGGTGGCGCTCAGTGACGAGCAACAGCGGGTTTATGAGGGCCTTGCAGCGTTGACAGACGCGAATGAGCCGAAGGCGGCGTTGCTGCACGGTGTGACCGGCAGCGGGAAAACGCAGGTGTATATGAACTTGATTGATCATGTGCTCGAAGCGGGTCGTACCGTGCTGGTGCTCGTCCCCGAGATCTCGCTTACACCGCAAATGATGACGCTGTTCATTCGGCGTTACGGTCGTCGTGTTGCGTTGTTGCACAGCGGTTTGTCGCTTGGCGAGCGTATGGACGAATGGAAGCGTGTGCGCCGCGGTGAGGCGTCGATCGTTCTCGGAACGCGCTCAGCGATCTTTGCGCCGCTCGAAAATATCGGGCTTATTGTGCTCGATGAGGAACAGGAACATACCTACAAATCCGACAGCACACCGCGTTTTCATACGCGTGATGTGGCGCGTTTTCGATGTGTAAAGCATCAAGCGTTGATGCTTCTTTGCTCGGCAACGCCGTCGGTGGAAAGTTATTATAATGCACAAAGAGGACGCTATCATCTGTTCACGCTGCCGTCGCGTTTCGGTGATGCGGGGCTACCGCAGGTGAACATTGTTGATATGCGCGAAGAACCTATGAGCAACGGCTTGCTCAGCGAAGCGCTGTGCAATGCGTTGACCGCTTGTTTTGACAGCGGCAAGCAAGCGATTTTGCTGTACAATCGCCGTGGCTATAATACCTTTGTGTCCTGCCGCAGCTGCGGGCATGTGATCACCTGCCCGTCGTGCAGCATTTCAATGACCTATCATGCGGCTAACGATCGCCTGATCTGCCACTATTGCGGAAGAATTGAACCGTTTTTGCGCCGTTGTCCCGCATGCGATTCGGACAAAGTGCGTTACGCGGGACAAGGCACGCAGCGTGTTGAAGAAGCGCTTGCTGCCAAGTTTCCGCAGGTGAAGATTTTGCGTATGGATGCGGACACCACGATGTCGCGCTATGCCTATGAAGAAAAATTTGCCGCATTCGGCAAAGGTGAATATCAACTGATGATCGGCACCCAAATGGTTGCAAAGGGCCTTGATTTCCCCAATGTCGGGCTCGTTGGCGTGCTATCGGCGGATATGTCGCTGTTTTGCGACGATTACCGCGCGTTTGAAACGACTTTTTCGTTGCTCACGCAGGTGATCGGTCGTGCGGGTCGTCGTTCGGATGAAGGTGTAGCGCTGGTGCAAACCTTTGCTCCGGATAATGAAGTTATCCGCCAAGCGGCTGCGCAGGATTATCTCGCGTTTTATGAGACCGAGATCAAATCCCGCCGTTTGATGGGCTACCCGCCGTATACCGATTTGTATGTGTTCGGGTTTGCGGGTGTGGATGAAAACGATGTTAAGCAAGCGGCGCAAACGACGCTGCGTATCCTGCGGCATCTCTCGAAAAATCATTATACCGATGTCAAACTCATCGTTCTCGACCCGTCGCCTGCGACGGTGACGAAGGTAGCGGGCAAATATCGGTATAAACTATTGATGAAAACCGTTAATACCGCCCGACTTCGCGAGCTTGTCGGCGAAGCGCTTGCAGGCTTTTATCAAGATCCGATCAGTAAACATGTCAGTATCTTCGCGGATGTCAATCCCTCCGCGATTTTATAAGAAAGTGAGTGACCGATTATGGCGATTCGAAATATCGTAAAAGAAGGCGACGAGATTCTCACCAAGGTGTGCCGTCCCGTAACCGATTTTAACGAGCGTTTGTGGGTGCTGCTCGATGATATGCGCGAAACCTTGACGCAAGCGGACGGTGTCGGCCTTGCGGCACCGCAGGTGGGTGTGTTGCGTCGTTTATTCATCATGAATGTCGGCGACGGTTGGGTCGAAGCCATCAACCCCGAAATCGTGATGCAAGAGGGTGAGCAGGAGGGCGAAGAAGGCTGCCTGTCTTGCCCCGGTGAATACGGTGTCGTACGCCGCCCGCAAAAGGTGCGTCTTAAAGCGCAGGATCGCCACGGTAATTGGTATTTCCTGACCGCCGAGGATCTCAAAGCACGCTGCATCTGCCACGAAACCGATCATTTGGACGGCATTCTGTTTAAAAAGCATGCCACACAAATGATGAAACAAGTGTAAGGAGGCGGCTTATGCGCATTGTGTATATGGGTACGCCGGAATTTGCCGTGCCGTCGCTGGAGCGTCTGATTGCCGACGGTCACGAGGTTGTTCTCGCGGTAACTCAGCCCGACAAACCTGTCGGTCGCAAACAAGTGTTGACCCCGCCGCCTGTCAAGGTGTGTGCGACGGCGCACGATATTCCCGTGTATCAACCGACCTCTATGAAAACCGACGAAGCGCTGGAGACGCTGCGTGCGGCTGCTCCCGAACTGATTGTCGTGGCAGCGTTCGGCATGATCCTGCCCAAAGCGGTGCTGGATCTGCCCAAATACGGCTGCATCAATGTGCATGCTTCGCTTCTTCCCGCGTATCGCGGCGCCGCTCCGATTCAATGGGCGGTCATCAACGGCGAAACCGCGGCAGGCGTGACGACTATGCAAATGGATGTCGGTCTCGACACGGGCGATATGCTGCTCAAATCTTCGCGTGAAGTACCCGAAACGATGACAGCGGGTGAGCTTCACGATCTTCTGAGTGTTGACGGCGCCGAGCTTCTCGGCGAAACGATCGAGGCGTTGCTTGATGGCACACTGACTGCCGAAAAACAGCCTGCCGAAAGCAACTATGCGCCGATGCTCAGTAAAAAACTGTCGCCGCTTGATTTTTCTAAACCCGCCAAAGCGCTTCATGATCAGGTGCGCGGACTCAACCCGTGGCCGAGCGCGAACTGTGTGCTTCACGGTAAAACCATGAAGGTGCATGTCAGCGAGGTGGGAGATGCCACCGATGCTCCTGCGGGAACGGTGACAGC
>JAZURB010000271.1:0-3266 GCA_045605945.1 Acutalibacteraceae bacterium | reverse complement strand
AGTTGACAACGATTTGACGATCAAAACGACCGGGACGCATCAACGCAGGATCAAGAATATCGGGACGGTTGGTAGCCGCAATCATGATAACGCCTTCGTTAGCACCAAAGCCATCCATTTCCACAAGCAACTGATTCAGGGTCTGTTCACGCTCGTCGTGTCCGCCGCCGAGACCGGCGCCACGCTGACGACCGACAGCATCGATTTCGTCAATAAAGATGATGCAAGGCGAGTTTTTCTTCGCTTGATCAAATAAATCACGAACACGCGAAGCGCCGACACCGACATACATTTCCACGAAATCCGAACCGGAAATTGAGAAGAACGGCACACCTGCTTCACCTGCTACAGCACGCGCAAGCAAAGTTTTACCGGTACCGGGAGGGCCGACAAGCAAAACACCCTTGGGAATACGCGCACCGAGTTCTTCAAACTTTTTAGGAGCTTTGAGGAAATCTACGATTTCGCGCAGCTCTTCTTTCTCCTCATCGGCACCCGCGACATCCGCAAATGTTGTCTTACGCTTTTCATCAACCGGCTGCTTAACGCGCGCCTTACCAAAGCTCATCGCCTTGCCGCCGTCAATACCGCCCAGCGAACGACGCATCATAATTACCATGATAACAACGAACACAACAATCATGATTGTCGGCAAAATATTCAAGATCGCAGGCATTTGTTGTACCCTGGCAAAATCATATTCTTGGATATCGTTATCCGGATTGTCGTCATTATTGACCTCATCCACAATCTTATCGATATCGGCGTAGAACAAGCTGATTTCAGGGACAGTATATTTAATAATATCCTTTTCGTTAATCTTGCCGTCTTTATTGACATCTTCGCGATAGTCTTCTTTAAGCAAGATCTCCAATTTTGCATTGTTAAGATCCAGGTCGAATGCTTCGACCTTGCCGTCCTCAAAATACGCCAGATATTCCGAATACGGGATCTCTTCTTCCACATTCATAAAGCTATACAGCATCATGAAAAAACCAAATAATAACAGCGGTAATCCGATAATTAAAATTATATTGCGAATCCACTTGTTATTATCTTTATTACGATTGGGCTCCAAGCGAATCCCTCCTTACAACATTTAATGATTTTACGAGGAATGCGCCTCGGGTTTTAACACGCCGATGTACGGCAGATTGCGATATTCTTCATCAAAATCCAAGCCATATCCGACGATAAATTTATCTTCCACCTGCATGCCGACATATTGCGGATGAACATCCACCTTGCGGCGCTCCGGTTTATCAAGAAGCGTACAAAGACGAATACTCTTAGGGTTGCGTGCAGAAAGATTTTTCATCAAAAAAGACAACGTAACACCGGAATCCAAGATGTCTTCAACGATCAATACATCCTTATCCGAAAGCGGACAATTAAGATCCTTAATAACCTGCACTTCGCCCGATGTCGAGGTGCCGTTCTTATAGCTGGAAACCGCCAAAAAATCAATTGAGCAAGGAATGGTGATCTCGCGCATCAAATCCGCCATAAACACAAGCGAACCTTTAAGAACCGTCACGAGGAATAAGTTTTTATCCTTATAATCCTCGGAGATTTCTTTACCGATACGTTTAACGACCTTAGCGATATCTTCTTCGGAAAACAAAACCTCGGCGATATCATCATGCATCGACACTATAAACACATCCTTTAGAAAGAATTTCAAAACAAAGTATATCCGCAGTATTATCGTTTACTGCTGCTTCTTCCGATACGGCATAACCAACCACAGCCAGCACATTATCGTTTGCATCACATAAAACCGGAATAGAACTGCGCACATGCGGCGGAATTTGCCATTCTTGGTAAAGCTTTTTGAGCGCTTTTGTACATCCTCGAGACGACGGACACATTTTATCTCCCGTTTTTCGCGAACGCAAAAACAACCCTTTATCTATCATATCATAGGATACGCAAAAATAAAATAAGTTTTTGTGAACTTTTGATTTTTCAGCAAATTCTTTTGATGAAAAACGGCGCACATAAATTAATGTATCGCCAAATTTGAGCGGTATATCCGTTTTGACACCAACACACAAAAACTGTTGTTGGTTACTCGACGATACAAAGCGCAACCGTTCAGAATCCACCACAGCATAACATCGTGAAGGTAAATTAGCGTTACCCGTCATCTTCAACGCGTCATATAAGGCTTCTGTATGCGATTGCTGTAATACAACTCCGCACTCATCAAACGCAAGAGCTTTCAACGCTCGCTTTGTAATAACGCTGTCAGCTCCGAGCAAAACATGTCGATCGTATCCATCAGGCGTAAAAGCTCTCTGCACCAGATCATCGGTCAAGCGCTGCAAAAATGCATTTTCATCACAAGCAACAGCAGATAAACGCAAAATGGAATCCACCGCTCTTTTATTGATGTGTTGCATTGACGGCAAAATTTCGTGACGAATGCGATTGCGTGCATAATACACATCCTCATTGGTTTCGTCGATTCGATATACCCATGCATTCATTTTGCAAAAATCACGGATTGCACTTGCGGAACAATCGAGCAGCGGTCGAACAATGCGATCTCGCGAAACAGGAATGCCGCAAAGGCCGGCAATGCCGCAACCACGGATAATATGAAACAATACGGTTTCCGCTTGATCGTCGGCGTTGTGCGCAACGGCGATTTTGGCGTTAGGAAACGCAGCGGCTTTTTCTTCAAAAAAGGCATAACGAATACGCCGTCCTGCTTCCTCAAGACTTTCGTGATGCGCTGCTGCTTCTGCGCGAACATCCACGCGTTTAACGCACAGTTCAAGCGAAAGCTCGTCACACAAATGTCGTACAAACTGTTCATCACGATCTGCACTGTTTCGCAACTGATGATTCACATGCAACACGCAAATTTCAGCAATACCCCATTCTTCTTTGAGCATTGTCAACACATGCAAGAGCGCAACAGAATCCGCACCGCCTGAAACAGCAGCAAACACAGTATCTCCGGGTGAAAACAAGGCGTTTCGACGGACGGTATCGCGCACTTGATTTAAGAAATCATGCACCATTCCTCCATCTCCCCTGCTTATCCGTTGTGATGTAAATCCAGTCCCGTAAACTGCGTAAATTCACCGCTCCACGCCAGATGAACCGTGCCGAGTTCGCCGTGGCGGTTTTTAGCAACAATAACCTCCGAAGTGCCGGCTTCCACACTGTTCGGATCGTCTTTTTCGTTCTTGTAATATTCCTCGCGATACAGGAACAACACCTGATCAGCGTCCTGCTCGATAGAACCTGACTCA
>JAZURB010000270.1:0-3821 GCA_045605945.1 Acutalibacteraceae bacterium | reverse complement strand
GGAACTGATCAAAGGCAAGCGTATCACGGTGGACGGTGAGGGCGATCGCGTTCAGGTTTCGATGATCGCGGGCGCATCGATGGAATTGCCTACGGAGGAAGAATACGTATGAGTCAGAATGTAAATGAGTGCCGCGCGCAGGTGGAAGCGATCCTGTTCGCTTCGGGTGAGCCGATGAGTGTTCCGCGTATTGCGCAGGCAATGGAAATTGACGAAGAAACCGTTTCGCGTCTTTGCGAGGATCTTCGTCATGAATATGAAATGCGCGCAGGCGGTATTCATCTGGTGCAACTCGATGACGCCTATCAATTCTGTACGGTTGCTTCTTGTGCTGCAGCAGTGCGTGCGGCACTGGAAATCCGCCGTAACACCCCGCTTTCGCAAGCAGCTCTTGAGGTGCTGGCGGTGATTGCGTATAATCAACCCGTGACCAAGGCATTTGTCGAACAGGTGCGCTCGGTGGACTGCGGTGCGGTTATCCAAGGCTTGATGCTTAAAGGTCTGGTGGAAGAGCGCGGTCGCTTGGAACTTCCCGGTCGCCCGTTGCTTTACGGTACGACAGCCGGTTTCCTGCGTAGCTTCGGTTTACAAACGCTTGACGATCTGCCTCCGCTTCCCGAAGAGGAGCAGCAGCGTATTATGACCGAGTCGACGCTGGATGATGTGATTCGTGAAAATGAACAAACGGAAGAAACCGCTGAGGCGGATCATCAAGAATAAACTCACACCTAAGGAGGATGTTTTGTATGCAAAAGAATGTCAATGAACTGCTGGGCGTGTCTATGGATAAAATCAAGGAAATGGTGGATGTCAACACGGTCGTGGGCGATCCCATCACCGTCGGTGATATGACCATTATTCCCGTGTCCCGTATGTCTTACGGCTTTGCCGCGGGCGGCTCGGATCTGCCTACCAAGCAACCGCGCGAAGTGTTCGGCGGCGGCAGCGGCGCGGGTGTCAATGTGACTCCTGTGGCATTTTTGGTTATCAAAAACGGTGAACTGAAAATGCTTCCCGTCAATTCCAATCCCGATATGATCGACCGTGCTGTCAGCATGGTGCCCGATGTGGTTGACAAGGTGGTCGGCCTTTTCAAAAAGGACACCGCCAAAGAAGACGCTCCCGAAGGCGAGATTGTCATCGAATAAGACATAGTTTACCATCTATCCGCATAGGGTATATGCGGGTAGGTGGTACTCTTGTATAAAATGCGAATTTACGCGGGCATATGCGCGCTGTGTGTGCTGCTTGTATCGGCGCTTCCGTGTGCCGCGCAACAATCGGTTACCGTCAGTTCTTCGGCTGCATCGGCGATTTTGTATGAGCCGCTTTCGGGACGCGTGCTGTTTGAACATAACGCGCGTGTCAAACGCCCGATGGCAAGCACAACGAAGCTGATGACGGCACTCATCGCCGTTGAAACGCTGGCATCGGATGCGCGATTGACCGCTTCGGCTGAGGCGCTGCAAGTCATCGGCAGCAGCATGGGGCTTCGTGTGGGGGATACCCTCTCGCGCGACGATGCTCTCAAAGGTTTGCTTCTTGCTTCGGGCAACGATGTTGCGAATGTGATCGCACTGTCGATCGACGGCAGCTACGAAGCGTTTGCAAAACGCATGAACGCGCGTGCTGCTGCGCTCGGCATGACGAATACGCAGTTCGTTACGCCGTCGGGTTTAGATGCCGACGGTCATGGCAGCACGGCGTATGATATGGCGCTGTTGGGAGCGGCTGTGTTAAAAAATGATACGCTTGCGGCGATTTGTCGCATGCCGTCAGCGCAGATAACCGTATCCGATCGCGAGGTTACGCTGCAAAATCATAATAAGCTGCTGACAATGTATCCCGATTGCGTCGGCCTTAAGACGGGTTTCACCTCGCTTGCGGGGCGCTGCCTTGTGTCTGCTGCCGAGAAAAACGGTGTCACATTGATTGCCGTAACGCTCGATTGTGCGAACGATTGGGCGGAGCATCAAACTTTGTTCGATGAAGGCTTTGCATTGATGACCGCGGTGAAGAAAGCGGCATTATCGCCGCGAAGCATTGCTGTGTATGGCGGAGAAAACAGGCGCGTCGCCGTATCTGCGCCGGAAACGGTGCTCGTAGTCCCATCAATGGATGTGGATGCCATCGAGACCGCAATTGTGTTGCCACCGTATGTGTGGGCACCCGTGAAGAAAGGGGACCCCGTCGGTGCGGTGGTATATTCGCTGCGCGGTGCAACACTTGCTTCGGTACCGATTATAGCATGTGAGACGGTTGAACAACAGCCGCGCACAACGTCATTTCAACGAATTATTCTACTGTTTCGGCAGTTGCTTGTCGAAGCGATCTTATAATGTTTAAAGCCAAAGGATGTGTAAAGTATGGCGTTGGTACGCTTGCAAAAACTCATTTCGGAGCGCGGTGTGGCTTCGCGCCGTAAAGCGGAAGAACTCATCGAGCAGGGACGCGTTAAGGTGAACGGTCGCGTTGCCAAGCTCGGCGATAAAGCGGACGATCGCAAGGATACCGTAACCGTGTGCGGTAAAAAACTCGAAAAAGCGGAAATGCCTGTGTATTTGATGGTCAATAAACCGCGTGGCTATGTTACTACGCTGAGCGATGAGCAAGGCCGTAAATGCGTGGCGCAGCTGGTCGAAAGCCTCGGCGTACGTGTGTATCCCGTCGGTCGTCTCGATCGCGATTCGGAGGGTTTGCTGCTGATGACCAACGACGGCGATTTTGCCAATGCAATCACGCATCCGTCGAAGCATTTACCGAAGTTTTATCGTGTGACCTTGCGCGGTCAGGTGAAGGAAGAACAGCTCACGGCTTTTGCGGAAGGTATCGTGATCGACGGACGCAAAACGGCGCCTGCCGAGGCGGTGATCGTCATGGCATCTGCCGAACGCACGGTGATTGAAGTGGTTCTCCGCGAAGGTCGTAATCGACAGATTCGCCGTACCTGCGAGGCGGCGGGACTTGAGGTTATTCGCCTGCGCCGCACGGCAATCGGCTCGGTGCGTATGGGCATGTTGAAGATCGGCGATTGGCGTCACTTAACGCCCGATGAAGTGCGCAATCTTCTTGTTGAAACCAACACGCAAAAGAAAATTGCTGCGAATTTTATTAAAAACGGAAAGGCCGTTGTGTATGATCGAAATCAAAAGCGCCGCCGCTGATGCGTTGGCGAGATATCGCGATCAATTTGCCGCGATCGATGCGGCATGGGAGATGACCGAGCGGGGCAACCTTCTCGGTTTTTCCTGCGTTAAGAGGGGAGAAGAGGCGGCGAGCATCCTGTGCCTATCCGCACCCGATGCGTCGCTTACCGATGCGCTGTTGCGCGCCACTTTGAACGCGCTGCGTGCGCAGGGAATACTTGCTGCTGTGATTGCGGATGAAAATTTGAAAAATCACGCGATTTCCAAGGGGTATATTGCGCCTTTTGAAGATTGCTGCTTGAAAATCGATGAATTTTTTTCAAAATCGGTGTGTAAAGGCTAAAAAGCACTTGTCAAATTGTAAATATTTTGATATAATTTGAGTTAATATGGGTGGTTTGGATTTCTTTTATTCCCATACCTTTGAATTTTGGAGTTTATGCGATGGAGGTAGACAATATGGGTATTCAAAATCTCGCAGATTCTGCGGCGCGTAAGACGCTTGTCAGCTTCTTTGACGGCGGCAGCTTTGTAGAGATCGATCGCTTGGCGAAAGACGGCGACCAACCGGCGCAGGTCGTTGCCGGCTACGGCACGGTGGACGGCGCTCCCGTGTATGCGTTTGCGCAGGATCACGATGTGTGCTGCGGTGCTGTCGGTAAAGCGCAAGCGGCG
>JAZURB010000269.1:0-4461 GCA_045605945.1 Acutalibacteraceae bacterium | reverse complement strand
CACCACGGTAATGACCGGTTTCCCGGGTGAGACGGAGGAAGATTTTGCGGAGCTTTGTGAGTTTGTGCAGGAGGCGAAATTCGAGCATCTCGGCTGCTTTGCGTATTCTGCCGAAGAAGGCACCAAAGCGGCGGTCATTCCCGATCAAATCCCCGAAGATATTAAAGAAAAACGCCGCGATATCGTCATGCAGGAGCAAGAACGCGTTGCGGATGCGTGGCTGGCATCCCAAATCGGCAAAACCGTCAAGGTGCTCACCGAAAGCTACGACCGCTATGCGGAATGCTGGTTCGGTCGCACCGAGGGCGATGCCCCCGATATCGATGGCAAGGTGTTCTTCGCTTGCGATAAAGCAATTGCCCCCGGCGATATGGTCGATGTCACGATTACCGACTATATGGATTGGGATTTGATGGGAGAGTGCGTGTAAATGAATTTACCCAATAAATTGACGGTGGCGCGCATCGTCATGGTGCCGATCTATATGGTGCTGATGCTTGTCGAATTTCCGTTTCATATTACTGCCGCGCTGGCGGTATTCGGCCTTGCGGCACTGACCGATTATTTTGACGGCAAGATCGCCCGCAGTCGTAATCTGATCACCAATCTCGGCAAGTTTCTGGATCCGATCGCGGACAAAATGCTTACCACCGCGGCGTTTTTGCTGTTTTTGCATCTCGGCTGTCTCGATGTGTGGGCGGTCATGCTGGTGTTGACGCGCGAATTTATGGTCACCTCCGTGCGCCTCATGGCGGCGAAGGACGGCACTGTGGTTGCCGCCAGCTTTGCAGGCAAGCTCAAGACCGTCATGCAGTTTGTGTCGATCATTGCCATGATGCTTTCGCTCGAATGGCAGAGCATCTGCGCAGCATATTTGCCCGAGATTTCTGCGCTCGGTGCGAATTTGCCCGTGTACATTTCGTGGGGACTCATCTGGGTGTCGGTGGTAGCGACCGTCATCTCAGGCTTCCAATATTTCTGGCAATTCCGCCATTATTTTACCGAATCCAAATAAAAGGAGTTCGCCTTCATGTTCAAACAATTACGAGAGGATATCGAGACGATTCGTTCGCGTGACCCTGCGGCACGCTCGGCGATCGAGATCCTGCTTTTATATAACGGCCTCAAAGCGGTGCGTGCGCACCGTCGCGCGCAGTGGTGCTCTAAGCATAACATGAAATTCCTGGCGCGCTGGATCTCGCAACGCTGTGTGCGCCGTACCAATATTGAAATTCACCCCGATGCCACCATCGGTAAGCGCCTGTTTATCGACCACGGTACGGGCGTTGTCATCGGTGAAACGACTGAGATCGGCGACGATTGCACGATCTATCAAGGCGTGACGCTGGGCGGTACGGGTAAAGATAAGGGCAAGCGACATCCGACACTCGGCAATCATGTGATGGTCGGATCGGGTGCGAAGGTTCTCGGTCCCATCAACATCGGCAATCATGTGCGTATTGCCGCGGGTGCGGTGGTGCTCAATGATATTCCCGATCACTGTACCGCTGTCGGTGTTCCCGCGCGCGTCGTGCGATGTCGCGGCGAGAAAGTGGAGCAGGAACAAGAACTTGACCAAATCCATGTTCCCGACCCTGTGTCGCAAGAACTGTGTAAAATGCGCCATGAACTGGCTCAAATGCAACAGCAGCTGGCTCGGTTGCAACAAACCGATGTTGCTGCGGAAAGGCAGGAAACAAAATGAAAATTTTTAATACAATGACCCGCGAAAAAGAGGAATTGATCACGCTCGAAGAGGGTAAAATCAAGATATACGCGTGCGGCCCGACCGTGTATAACTATATCCATATCGGCAACGCCCGCCCGCTGTGCGTATTTGATGTGCTGCGCCGTTATCTCGAGTGGCGCGGTATGGATGTGACCTTCGTGCAAAACTTCACCGATATCGATGATAAGATCATTCGTCGCGCTAACGAAGAAGGTACGACCTACGATGCGATTGCCAAGCGCTATATCGAGGAATTCTGGGTGGATGCCAAGGGCCTCGGCGTGCGTGAAGCCAGCGTGCACCCCAAGGCGACCGAGAATATGGATGAGATCATCGCGATCATCTCGGAACTGGAGAAGAAGGGTTATGCGTATCGCGCGGCAAACGGCGATATGTATTTCCGTACCCGTCGTTTTGTGGAATACGGTAAGCTCAGTCACCAACCGATCGATGATTTGGAGAGCGGTGCACGTATCTCTGTCGGTGACGATAAGGAAGATCCGCTCGATTTCGCACTGTGGAAGGCCGCCAAAGAGGGCGAGCCTTACTGGGAGTCGCCGTTCTCGAACGGTCGTCCGGGCTGGCATATTGAATGCTCGGCGATGGCGCGCCGCTATCTGGGCGAAACGATTGATATGCACTGCGGCGGCCAAGACCTGATTTTCCCGCATCACGAGAACGAGATTGCGCAAAGCGAATGCTGCAACAATGTGCCGTTTGCGCGCTACTGGATGCATAACGGCTATATCAATGTCGATAATAAGAAAATGTCCAAATCGCTCGGCAACTTCTTTACCGTGCGCGATGTGGCGAAGGAATACGGCTATGAAGCAATCCGTTTCTTCCTGATCTCCTCGTCGTATCGCAGCCCGATCAACTACAATGCCGAAATCATCGAGCAAGGTATTGCAGCGCTCGACCGTTTGTACAACTGCGAAAAAGCGCTCAGCTTTGCGGTGAAAAACGGCGGCGACGGCAGTGCGGATGAAGCGATGGCAAAAGCACTTGAGGCGCGCCGTCAGCAGTTCATTGACGCTATGGATGACGATATGAACACCGCCGATGCGATTTCGGCGATCTTCGAGCTTGTGAAGGATATCAACCTTGCATTGCGTGACAACGGCTTGTCGGCGGCAATGTGTCAAACGACGCTTCTTGCGTTCCATGAGTTGACCGATGTGCTCGGTCTGCTTTATGAGCGCAAGGAAGAAGCGAGCGATGACGATGCCGAGATCGAAGCGATGATCGAGGCGCGTGCACAAGCGCGTAAAGAAAAGAACTGGGCGGAATCCGATCGTATCCGCGATGAACTCAAAGCGCGCGGTATCGTGCTGGAGGATACACCGCAGGGCGTTCGTTGGCATCGCGCATAATTTGTGTTTTAAGGAGAAGTGTCCATGAAAACGGATGTGGCGATTATCGGTGGCGGCCCTGCAGGATTGTCGGCGGCGGTCAATGTGATCGCACGCGGTGCATCGTGCGTGGTTATTTCGGGTGATATTGCTTCCAATCCGCTTGCCAAAAGCCCGCGCGTGGATAATTATCTCGGCATGCGCGGTGTCAGCGGTTTGGCGATGTTGCAAACAATGCGCGCCGAAGCCGAAGAGGCGGGAGCGGTGTTCCTACGTGGCACGGCGCTATCGGTCGGTAAGCTGAAAAACGGCTTTATGATTGCTGTCGGCAGCGAAATTGTTGAAGCCCGCCGCGTTATTTTGGCGACGGGTGTGCGTGCACCGAAGAAGCTTGTCGGCGAAGAGGAGCACCTCGGTCGCGGCGTCAGTTATTGTGCCACCTGTGATGGCATGCTCTATCGCGGCAAACGCGCCATGATTGTCGGTAACGCGGATATGCTTGCCGAAGAAGCTGCGCTGCTTGCTCGCATCGGCGTGGGGGTTACCGTTGTCGGAAAAACGCGTCCCAATGCGCTTTCCGAGGATATTCCGTTTATCAAGGCTTCGGCGTTATCGGTTGAGGACGGCGATCCGATTTCGCTTGTGGCGGATGGGGAAGCGCTTTCCTGCGATGTGGTATTTGTGCTGCGCAATGAACAGGCGATGGATACCCTCGTGCCGGGACTGCAAACCGACGGTCGTTTTGTGATGACCGATCGCGCTTGTCGCACCAATATCGACGGCTTGTATGCCGCAGGCGATTGCACGGGGCACCCGCTGCAAATTGCCAAAGCGGTTTCCGATGGTTTAATCGCCGCATGGACAGCCACCGACTCACTAACCGAATAAATCAAAAAGGCTGTCTCGCTTCAAGCGAGACAGCCTTTTTTGTGTTAATGAACGAATTTATCAATGCGCTCAGCACGCAGCTTGGAATACATAATCTTCTGTGCATGATATAAACCATAGTTGCCGGATAATACATAACTGATAATACAGGCGGGAGCAAAGAGCAGCAGAGCCCCTGCACCGAACAACTCTACGCTCAAAATAACCGAAGCAACGGGACAGTTGACCACCGCACAGAATACAGCAATCAATCCGATAGCTGCACCGAACGCGGGGTCCATGCCGATAAGTCCGCCGGCGACGCAACCGAATGTTGAGCCGATAAACAGCGTCGGCACGATCTCGCCGCCTTTAAATCCGGCGCCGATCGTGACAGCGGTAAACAAAATCTTCCATAAAAACGCCGTGTAGTTCGCTTGGCCGTCGTTGACCGCGCGATACACAATTTCCATGCCCGAACCGTTATAATGGTTCGAGCCGCAAATATATGTC
>JAZURB010000268.1:0-1829 GCA_045605945.1 Acutalibacteraceae bacterium | reverse complement strand
GATAAAGAAGCCGAAAGCGGTACCGTTTCCGTGCGTAAGCGCGGCGAGGCGGGCGACCAAGGCAGCATGAGCGTGGACGAGTTCCTGCAAAAGGCACTCCTCGAAATCGCTACCAAAGCAAGATAAGTTCATTCTACGATTCATAGGATGACAACAACGCCTCCTTTGTGATATGATAATCGCAAAGGAGGCGCCTTTTATGAATATTACGCGTTGCGGCACATTCATTGCCACACTCCGAAAAGAAAAGGGTATGACGCAAAAACAACTTGCCGATCGGCTTGGTGTGACGGACAAAGCGATATCACGCTGGGAAACAGGCAAAGGACTGCCCGATGCCGATTCGATGCTCGGACTGAGCGCATTGTTTGATGTGACAATCAATGAATTGCTTTGCGGTGAGCGGGCAAAAGTCCCACAAGATAGCGAAGAAACGTTGGTGGAGGTGTTGAGCCTTGCCGACAAGGAAAAGGAAAAACACCATCGTTTACGCACCGTGTTCGTGGTCGTATGTGCCGTTTTCCTTTTCTTGTTCGGCGTGCTGATTGTCGATGATCTGACAACGGGCGGCGGCACAACGCTTTCTTCCGTCAGTGCAACTGTAAAGGCACGGCGCATCGCGCGGCGTATCGAAAACGGTCGATTTGAAGCAGCCGCTGATGCGATCGGATTTAGCGGACGCGACCGCCGCATCGCCGAGGGAGAATGGTGTGAAGCGATGCACGCCGCTTTCGACGGCACGCTGGAGGTGACCTCATTTGATGTTCGACCGCTGGCCGAAGAGGATCAGTTTATCAGCGGCACAGCGCAGCTTCGCGTGTACGATCCCGTCACCGAAGAAGGGTTTATGTTTGAAATCGGCGTCGCCTCACAAGACGGCATCGCCTTCGGACATGTAGAATGTGTGACCGGGGATACGGTGCGTGGCGAGGAGATTGCGCGAGTTATTACAAATGCGCTTTGCACATATAACGCGGGATAGCGCCTATCACAAAAAACCACCCTGCCAATCGGCAGGGCGGTTTTTGCGTTCTCTTAATAATTCTCCGCGTGCAGCTCGAAATAGCTTTGCGGGTGGTTGCAGGTCGGGCACACTTCGGGGGCTTTCATGCCCACGACAATGTGACCGCAGTTGCGGCACTCCCACACCTTGACCTCGCTCTTTTCGAACACTTGCTTGGTCTCAACATTCTTGAGCAAGGCGCGATAGCGCTCCTCGTGATGTTTCTCTACTTCGGCGACCAAGCGGAATTTTGCGGCGAGCTCGGTGAAGCCTTCCTTCTCTGCCGTCTCGGCAAAGCCCGCATACATATCGGTCCACTCGTAGTTCTCGCCCGCCGCGGCAGATGCGAGGTTCTGGGCAGTATCGCCGAGACCCTCAAGTTCTTTGAACCACATTTTCGCATGCTCTTTTTCGTTGTCGGCAGTTTTCAGAAACAGCGCCGCGATCTGCTCAAAGCCCTGCTTTTTCGCGACCGACGCGAAATAGGTGTACTTATTGCGCGCCTCGGATTCACCCGAAAACGCCGCCATCAAATTTTTCTCCGTTTGTGTTCCGCTGTATTTGCTCATCGTATTTTCCTCCTTATACTGTGTAAGGTATCCGAAACAGATACCGATTAACCGAACTGTGCCTTCCCCACGCCGCACAAGGGACATACCCAATCCTCGGGCAGATCCTCAAATGCCGTGCCGGGCGCGATACCGTTATCGGGGTCACCGACAGCGGGATCGTAAACATAACCGCAAACCAAACAGGTCTTCTTCAAAAAAAGTTCCTCCTTACAAATGCTTATCGATCATAGTTTCCAGCTGATCGCGCGTGCGAT
>JAZURB010000267.1:0-4856 GCA_045605945.1 Acutalibacteraceae bacterium | reverse complement strand
GATAGTAGCAGCCGGGGAGCTTTTCTTCGTTCAGTTTGATGAGTTCGCCGGTAGAGCAAGCCTCGGCACGCAGAGCCTCGAGCTGTTCTTCGCTGCCGTCGATCCAAACGATGTTGTCGGGTTTCACGAGTGCGACTTTCTCGTCGATCCAGGACAGCACGGACTTGTTGGTTGTCAGAGGCATGGGATTCTATCTCCTTCCAAAAATAAATTACCGTTTCGCACGTCTATATAGCTAGACGCATATAGTATACCGTATTTTTTCGCACAAGGCAATAGCGTATTGGAAACAAATTGAAAATTTTTAACAAATCGGCTTGGTTCCTCCTCGCAAACAAAACCACCAGCTTAGCTGGTGGTTTGCACTGCCCCTATAAGGGGCCGTTACAGGCCGCGCTTGTAAGCGCATTGAACAGTTTGCCAACCACATGTGTAGCACTGCAGTCTGTAAACAGGCGAACAAGGCTTCCCCTCGAGGGGAAGCTGTCGAGCCGCAGGCGAGACGGATGAGGTGTAGGACGCGACAGCGTCCGTTATGAAACCCCACAAACACCCACGCCGCCTTCGGCGGCTACACCTCATCCGTCATTTGCTTCGCAAATGCCACCTTCCCCGTGGGGGGAAGGCTTTTTTCGCTAAAGCTTTCTTTATCCCCCGGCATAGCCGGGGGTTTATTTGTCCTAAAGGTACAATAAAGAAAACGCTGTGAAGAGCCTACTCTTCACAGCGTTTTCTTTATTATTTGATCGGGTCACCTTTTAAGGTCGGCGCCAGAATATCGGTTTGCAAAAACGACACACAATCGTTATTTTTGGCAAAGATCAAATGATCGGTCAAATGAATGCCCGCTCCGCGAAGCGAACGCGCCAGCGCCATGGTTGTATCAATATCCAGTTGGGACGGCAGCGCAAGTCCCGAGGGATGATTATGTGCCAATAGGACGCTGACCGCGTTATCCGCCAACGCAAAACGCAACACATCACGCACGCTGATTTCGGTCATGGTCGGTGTGCCGCCTGACAGTTGATGCGCGGCAATTACGCGAGAATGAAGATCGAGCGACACCATCCACACGATTTCTACACCGACACCGTCAAACCGCGGGCGCAAAAATTTAACACATTCCTCGGTATCCAGCAGCAAGCTGCCGATCGGTAATTCTTCTTTTTCACAATAGCGTTTAACATCCCCCACAAGTGTCAACAGCGTAGCAATATTCTCGCCGACACCGTCAATGCGCAGCAGCATATCCCGCGGGGCGTTCAGCACGCCGCTGACGCTGCCGAACGCATCGAGCAAACGGTGCGCGAGTTCGTTTGTATCCCGTTGTGCCACGCCGAAGAACAGAAGCAGCTCGATCAATTCATGCGGGGCAAAAGCATCCAACCCGTTTTCCACATAGCGTTGCTTAACACGCTGCCGATGCCCGCCGTGCAAATGTTGTGCCACTTCCTGTTCCTCCCCTCTTGCAAAATGCGCTTTTTTCGCAAAATCCGCGCCGAATGCCGTGTTTTTTTGACAAAAACCATTATAACAAAAAAATTCCGCTTTGAAAAGAGGCAATTCTATGATATAATAAATTTAAGTGAAATTATTGGAGCGGAAGGATACATACGGTATGAAAGAGATCACGGTCGGGCCCAACGATGCGGGACAACGACTTGACAAATTTTTGACCAAAACGTTTCGCAATTTGCCGTCTTCCATGATGTATAAGGCAATCCGAAAAAAAGATATTAAGCGTAACGGTAAACGCATCGGCGCCGAGGATAAAGTGGCGGCCGGCGATGTGATACGCATCTTTTTGCCCGACGATGTGCTGGTGCAGGAGCCACCTGTATACGAATTCATGCACGCTTCGCGCACACTGTCGATCGTCTACGAAGATGAACATGTGATGCTGCTCAACAAGCCTGTTGGCTTGATCGTGCATCCCGACGATCGAGAATTTACCGATACGCTCATCTTTCGTGTACAGCGTTATCTTTACGAAAAGGGCGAATACGATCCCGAGGCGGAAAACAGTTTTACTCCCGCACTTGTCAATCGCATCGACCGAAATACCTGCGGCATCGTGATCGCTGCCAAAACAGCAGCGGCGCTGCGCATTTTGAACGAAAAGCTGAAAACGCGCGAGATCGAAAAGCATTATCTTTGCCTGGTTTACGGCAAGATGCCCAAAGATAGCGATCTGCTGGAAGCGTATCTTGATAAAAATGAGACGCAAAACCGCGTGTATATCTCGCAAAAACAGGGCGACGGTCGCCGCATCGCCACGCAATATACCGTACTCGGCGAGAAAGACGGCATTTCTCTTTTAGACATCGACCTGCTTACGGGACGCACCCACCAAATTCGCGCGCATCTTGCGTCGGTCGGTCACCCGCTTGTCGGCGACGGCAAATACGGCAAAAACGAGCAAAACAAGCGCTACGGTATCACCAAGCAAGCGCTTTGCTCCTATCGCCTGATCTTCCGCTTCCCCACCGACGCAGGCGAGCTTGCTTACCTTAAGGGGAAAGAATTTAAACTCAGCAATGTGTGGTTCGCCGACGCGTTTCGTCGCGGCGAGATCCGCCCGAAATAATCAACACGGCACGCAAAATATAAAGGAGGCGTTTTTATGAAACAAGCATACATGGTGTCGCTTGACAAAATCATCAACGAATGTAACCTCGAGACGATCTACACCCCGAAGGAAGAATCGGAGATCCAGGTGCATACCATGGATATTAACCGCCCCGGTATGGCATTTAACGGTTATTATGAATTTTTCGATCCCGACCGCCTGCAAATTATCGGTCACAGCGAGAAGAGCTTTCTTTACAGCTTGCCGCAAGAGCTGCGCGAAAAACGCCTGCGCGATTTTGTTTCTTATGCGCCTGTGGCAATCATTATTGCGCGCAATCTCGACATACCCGAACTGGAAGTGCTGTGTCGCGAATATGAAGTGCCGCTGCTGCGGTCATCAAACGGCACTTCCGAGTTCATGGCAGCGCTGATCGCGTTTTTGAACGTGCAACTCGCCCCCCGCGTGACGCGCCACGGCGTGTTCGTGGAAGTTTACGGTGAAGGCATTCTGTTGATGGGTGACAGCGGCGTCGGTAAAAGCGAAACGGCGGTGGAGCTGCTCAAGCGCGGTCACCGCTTGATTGCGGACGATGCGGTGGAAATTCGTCGCGTTTCCTCGAAAACCCTTGTCGGCTCGGCACCCGAAAATATCCGCCACTTTATTGAACTGCGCGGTATCGGTATTGTCAATGTGCGCCGCATCTTCGGTATGGGCGCGGTTAAGCTGACCGAAAAAATCGACCTGGTGATCGAAATGGAGCCGTGGGATTCCTCCAAGGCTTACGATCGCATGGGCCTCGATAATGAATATATCGATATTCTCGGCAACAATGTGCCGAAGGTGACGCTGCCCGTAAAACCCGGTCGAAATCTCGCGATCGTTATCGAGATCGCAGCAATGAACAACCGTCAAAAGAAGATGGGTTACAATGCCGCTCAAGAGCTGCTGCATAAGCTCGGCATGGGCGACGATGCCCCCGCCGATGCGGCACAGCAGCAGGATTGGCATCGTTTCTAAGCACAGCAGTTATCTCACATCAAGCTGCAATATATCGGCTTCATCCACACCGCTATCCGATAGTATGATGCATCGGCATTTTGAGTGAGGATACCATGCCGCTCTCAGCAATCTTGCTCATACTCAAACAAAGGAGAACCTACCATGGCTTCGATGGTTTCTTATGCCGCGGGCCTCGCTTGCGAGGTCAGCGAACAATTTTTGATGAAAGATGCCACGACTTTTAAAGTCGGCGGCCCTGCCGACGCGCTGTTTCAAGTGCAAGATGCGGCATCGCTCAAAACACTGCTGTCCCGCCTTACGGCCGACGGCGTGCCGTTTCGTTTGATCGGATGCGGCTCAAACCTCTTGGTCGCTGATGAAGGTCTGCGAGAGGCGGTCGTGCGCTTGGACAGCCGCCACGCAACGATCACCCGCGTAGACGAAACAACCATTCGCTGCGATGCGGGCGTCGGACTCGCAAAGCTGTCGCGCACAGCGCAGCAATGGGGATTGACGGGTTTGGAATTTGCCTGCGGTATTCCCGGCAGCACGGGCGGCGGCTTGTACATGAATGCCGGTGCTTACGGCGGTGAAATGGTACAAATCGTCACCGAAGCGGAAGTGCTCTTCCCCGACGGCAGCTGCCGCACTGTCCCTGCAAGTGATCTCAAGCTCTCCTACCGTCACAGCGTCCTGATGCAAAACGGCGGTATTATTTTGAATGTAACGATGAAACTCGCACCCGCCGATCCCGCAGTCATTCATGAGACCATGGCGGGACTGTTAACGGCGCGCCGCGAGAAGCAACCGCTGGAATATCCGAGTGCCGGCAGCTTTTTCAAGCGCCCGGTCGGTCATTTTGCGGGCAAGCTGATTGACGATTGCGGCCTGCGCGGTTATCGCGTGGGTGATGCACAGGTCAGCGAAAAGCACGCGGGTTTCGTGATCAATCGCGGCGAAGCTACCTGCGAGCAAATCAAGCAGCTTGAGCAGGATGTACGCCGTCGCGTGTTTGAAGAATTCGGCGTGACCATGTCGCCCGAGGTAAGACTGATCGGCACAAATTGGTTGCCTTAATAATGCATATACTGTTTTCGGAAAGGAGGTCGCCTTATGTCTTTCGGCGGTGATATTAAAAAAGAAATATCGGCTTCGCCCCTACCGCACGCATGCTGTCGACGCGCGTTCGCTTACGGATTGCTGCAATGTGCACACGCATTTTCCGCCGATGATCTGTCGATCGTTACCGAGCATCGCGCCGTGGCGGCTTCCTATGCTGCGGTGA
>JAZURB010000266.1:0-10385 GCA_045605945.1 Acutalibacteraceae bacterium | reverse complement strand
AGCCGCCATACTGTGCGAAACCAATCGGCGGATAAGGTGAAACCGTGGTTGTCTTGTTATATTCCTGATTCGCCCGCAGGTCAGCTCATGATTATTTCGACGCAATCGCAATACATGACATTCTATAAGGACACCTGTACGGAGGAATTGAAGAATGATATGTACACCAATGGTGAAATTGCGGGTGTAATCGATTTGCGTTCGTGGTTTACCGAAACGAACGGTTATAGCAATATCATCAGTTTGGAACGTGTACGTTTCTACACGACGAACTATGACGGAACGGGAAGAGAAAACATTAACAACTGGAAAGGTAGCTCTGATGTTACCGTTAACCATTTCTATTTGAGTTCTTCTTGCGGTGCGGCATATTCGGTGACGTTTGATAATAATATTCCCGATGATGCGTCAACTACCGCGAACGAACACAAAACGACTGCTGTTCAGGTGTTGAAAAACGCCAATAACCAGTATGTTTCAGATGAGGTCGCAAAAAGCTTCAAGGAGCGCGAAGGATACACCTTTGTGGGTTGGTATACCGATAAAGAATGGGAAAATTATTTTGACATCGAAAAAACTCCGATTACAGAGAATATCACTCTTTATGCGGGGTGGATTGATAATAAGCTTGTTTCCCAAAATGAATGCGATTTCCTTGGTGAAGCTACATCGAGTGCAGACGGTGTTGTTACTGTTGAATCCGATGCGTTGGCAATTAACAACACATCCAATAAACCGTATACGACAGTCATTCCTGTCAATAAAGCGTATTCGGTTTCGCAACTTCCGTCGTTGTATATTGGTTTTGATACCAATAAAACTTGCCAGGATGCACAAATTGCCATTGATCTTAAGAGCCTCGGCACACATCAGTTTGATTTGCTGGGCGATGCGTTTGGCAACCATTTCCTTACAGACGGCGTTTTAACGGCATCGCCATACGACAAAGAGGTTTCGATGTTTACGAGACTGGCAACCGATGATTTGTTGCCGGTTGATGAGAGCGACGAAAATACACCCGATTACTTAAAGGACCTTGTCTATGTGAAGTCGGTCACGGTAACAATTCCTGCAGGTGTATCGATTCATTTGCGGTATTTTACCGCATCTAAGTCGATGTCACAATCGCTCTTAACCTCTAAAATTGTCGCTCCGGCGATTTCCGGCACGGTTCTTGATATGCTTGATCCGGGCGAGGGAGACGATTACGATGCGGGCTTCGTTGAGCAGCTTCGTGGTGTTACTTATGAAATGCCCGAGGAGAAGACGGAAGTTTACGGTCGTGATTTCGGGCTTCGTCAAGCGCGTATCAACGGTGTCGATGTTGGCTATGCAACTTTTGGTTCGCTGTACGGTCTCGGTAATATGCTTGGTGATGTACCGATTTCTTCCGATAACCAACAGTATTTATATTTTCATGTTTCCCAATCGGAAAACTCGAAAACGACCTTTAATATCTGGGCGGGTGTTAAGTACCGGTATACGACTACGCCGACCGGTACCGATTATAAAACCGCCAGTTACTATCCCGATAAATGGAGTACCTTCTATGACCATTCGACAAAGTCGTTTGGTTCTCAGGCGGATATGGTGAACGGCAGTATTCCCGCAAGAGCGTACGCCGCGGGATCGTTCTCCGGAGCTATCAATGTGTATGAATGGTATTCTAATGCGCTGGACGGCGTTACCATCCAGGATCAGTATAATATTCAGGTTACCGGCATCCACATTCACGGCGTTCGTTTGTACGGCGTAAACAGCGGTACCGATGCCACCTTCAACTATTTGGCATATGGTGGACCGGCTTCGAATGTCTCCACAAAAGCAACCGTGGTTTATCCGACCTCGGCGTCTGCAACGGCTTCCAAGCAAATTTCGGATGTTTCGATGGGACAAGGTGTTAATATCTCGTTGGATCAACTTACCGATTGCCCCAATGCATCCGATCCGTCGATCATATTTGAGGGTTGGACCTTTACTTCCGGCGGCGCTGCCGTGTGGTGGAATCCCACACCGGAAAACTATAAGAAGTATTCTTCGTCAAACCCCGGTGGTGCTTGGTCGACTTCTTCAGTCAGCGGATTTGTGAAAAATCGCGCGGATGTTACCTATCAGTTGACGAGTGAAACCGCAAAAATTTATCCTGTGTTCGGTGGTGCTTACAAACCGAACTTAACGGTGAATTTCAGCGGATCCGGTACAGTCACTGTGGTGGATAATGATGCGGGTACAACCACATCAACTTCCGCAAATAAGACGGTTGCTGTGGATTTCGGCAAAGAAATTGTGCTAACGACTTCGTCGTCCAATTTTGTCGGTTGGTATGAAAACGGCGTATTGGTATCCTCGGCTAACGAATATCGCATTACTATGGTTGATAATACAACCGTAACAGCGAAATTCGGTACTCCCGGTGCTACGGTTACCCCGCAAGTGTGGGAAGAGGAAGATGCAGCGATAATTTGGTTGCAAAAAGAAGAGGGATCTTCTTTGGCGGCGGGTAAGGGTAAGGATTTCTATTTGGAATCGGTAAATAACGCTAACGCCGAAATCGAGATGCTCTCCGAAACCAATTCGTTGATCAATTCTGTCGATGCAGGTAACGATGTGGTTTGTTATTGGCATGTCCACGGCGGACAAATGGTAAAAGCGGTTGCGCCGAGCGGATATCATTTTGAGCAATATCTCAGTGATGGTTCATCGGTGCGCATCAGCCAATCGAATGTTCATACCTTTGTGGCGACATCGAATTTTAAATTGATCGTTGTGAAGGATACGGGTGATGCATTCCAAACGGCAATTTCCGCAACGGAATATGCTGTTAACTTTGATCGATATACCGAAGTTGCTAATGGCTCTACCGTTACGGAGAAACCTTCGACTGCACATGTTACCGCGCAGGTCGTTCTTGCGCAAGGTGAAACGATGATTTCCGGTGGTATTACCATTGCACAGCGTCCTTCGGGCGTTGTTGTTCCGAGTTATCGTTCCGCGGAAAGTAACACAGTTTCCGCATCTGCATGGAACAGTACAACGGGGCAATTTATTGTCGAAACCGAATTCCCTGTTGATTACCGTGCGCAATTTGTTCGCGCTTATGCGATCGTTCGTAAAAACGATGGCAAATATGTCATTCGTTACAGCGATTTTATTACAAAATCGTTCTAATGATAATTTTCTGTATGTCGGAAAGGAGGTCGCCGTATGAGCGACGCGTTGAACAAAAAGGAGACAGGTGCCACCGAGCAACTGCCGCCTGCTGTCAGCAATCGCAAAAAGCCCAAAGCACCGCCGCCTATTGAACTGGTGTATCGGCGGGTTTATGATCTGCTCGATAGCAAAATGATCGGGTTTGAGGCGCAAACGCGCATTAACGATCGTGAACTCGGCACCTTGCTTCCGTCGTTGTATGTGCCGATTGCTGAGCGCTCCAATCAAATTGTTGAGCTTGGTAAATGGTCGTTTGTTGAAATGTCCGATATGATTCGTCGTATGCGCGAAAAAGGTCGCACGATCGGGTGCATGTTTATGCCGGTGTCGGTGAAATACCTGTGCAAACGGTATTTTCTGGATAATCTTACCCGACAAATGGAAAAGGCGGATATGCAGCCTGAAGAAGTTTGTGTTCTTGTGGATGCCGCTTCGCTTGCAGAAAAACCTGCAGGTCTTTCCGAAGCGTTTGCGGCTGTTCGTGAGCGTGGCATCAAAATTGCCGTTACCGGTATTGGTGATACGGGATTTTCGTTGTTGCATTTGAGCGAACTGGCTCCCGATTATCTGAGATTTGATGCGGCACTTACTGCGCAGCTTGCAAATGATGAGCGCGTTAAAGACATTGCTAACAGCTTTTCGGAATTAGCAACGCAGCTCGGTGCGACCTTGATCGCCGATGGTGTTGACACAAAAGAGCAAGCGGAAGCACTGACGGAAATCGGTTGCTCGCTGATGCAAGGCGCGTATTTCGGCGATTACGAACGTGAATCGCAACTGTTTAACTAATGATTATATTTTCAACAAGAGGGAAGGAGGAGATTCCGGTGGCGAAGAATAAGAAGAACATCCCGCTCGATGAGCATGGTAATGTTCGTTTTGATCCCATGCATAAGTATACTGTTCGACGCACGGGTAAGCAGATTATGCGTATGCAGATTCTTATTCGTATTGCGGCGGTTATCGCGGCGGCGTTGTTCCTTTTCGTGTTGCTGTTGTATCTCTTTTCGCTGTTTTCTACGCAGGCGGGTCGATTTACCGTCCGTTCGACCGACGGTCATCGCGGCTTGATCCTGTCTGAAACGGCAGATTTTGTCAACTACACCGCTATGCTTGAAGCGGAGCCTGTTGAAAATATGAATAATATCACTCACGAGTGGCTTGTGGGTGAGGAGATGGAACTGATCACCGAGACCGACGGTTCTCACAACGGTGAGAATTACTCGTACCTCGCGTATACGTTCTATGTCAAAAACACCGGCATCGAAGATATTGATTATCAAGCGACAATCGATATTGAATATGTCAAACTGGCGGTGGACGAGGCTGTCCGTGTGGAACTGTTCCTCAACGGCGAAAGCACTGTCTACGCCAAATCTGCCAAGGACGGCTCGGCGGAAGTCGATCCCCAGTTTACTACGGTTCCCTTTGTGGACGCTGTCACCGTGTGTGACTTTGTGCGCGAAGATTTCGTGGTGGATCAGATCGATAAATACACTGTGCTGATTTACTTGGAGGGCGAAGACCCTGAATGTGTCAATGATATTTTGGGAGGTGAGTTGAAGATGAGTATGAACTTCAGCGTCCTTGATGAGGACGAAGGCGCCGCGGCGGTATAAACATACATACTGTGGGTTGTTATCGCTTCAGAGTCACTGTAGGTTATTCTCTGCTGCTCTGTGCTTTGACAGAGAAAGAGAGGATTTAAGACTCACAGGTTCGTTCGTAACCTAAGGCAGTAACAACTCGTTAAACACCGTTTGCGGCACTCTTCTTCAAAGCACCTTTTGAAATCATTGACACTGGGTATAGATGAATTTTTACATCAATTTTTAATTAGGAGGAAGAAACAATGAAAGTTAGCAAAAAATCCTTGATCGTTTCGATCGCTGTTCTGTGTGTTTGCGCGCTGTCTCTGTCTGCTGCATCGTTTGCATGGTTCACTGCTTCTAACAACGCAAGTGTTAACACCCTTACGATGAATGTTACCAAAAAGAGCTCTTTGGAAATCAAAGTCGGCGAAAATGGTACCTGGAAGTCTGTTCTGACTGTGGATGATTTTGTGGCTGCTGGTGTTTTCTACAAAGGCACTAAAGCGGGCGAGTACACCGAGCTCCGTGATGTTTCTACTAGTGATATGGCTAGCTGGATCAAAGCAACTTATGTTCCTGCTACCAACAGCTACACTTATGCTTCCGGCACTGCTATTATGGCTAACGACTCTTCTGCGGTTGCAGACTATGTGAAGCTCCCGATTTATTTCCGTGCTTCTACTGCTGGTAAAGTTAAAGTTTCTGGCGCTAATCTGGCTGCCAAAGATTCAGAGCTGAATGGCGCTCTGCGTCTCGGCACTGTTAACGGCACTACGAAGAAGATCTATGGTAATGCTGAAACTGGCACTTATCAGGATGGTGTGGCTGCTGATAACGTTAAATCCTTCGGTACCGATATGTATTCTGCGTTTGGCAACTTCGCTGGCACTGAAATCGCACTGACTGCTGGCGCGGATGGTTACTATGAAGCTCAGGTGGACTATTACATTTGGATTGAGGGTACTGATCCTACTTGCGTGGATAAGAATACCCCTGCTACTATTGAGGCTAGCATTGATTATACGTTAATCGTTAACGAATAATTTTATTGGTAGTTAATTTCAGTTTAGTGACTCTGAACTGCATAATCCCATTGTAGCTTCCGACGGGGCGGGCGCGGCCCTACACCGCGCTCGCCCCTTGGGGGCAAGGTTTTAACAGGATTTCGTTGTGATTGGTGGTAGTACCGCGAATATACGGCGATATTACCACAAATCCCAACGATAAATTCGGCGATAAAAGGAAGTGTTATTTTGAAAAAAGCATTGGATACGATAGTTACGATTATTTTGGTTGTAATCTTGGTGTTTATGGCTTCGGTTTCGATCATGCTGATTACTTCCGCTTCAAACGACGGTGTAGCGAGTGCGTTCGGTTATGCACCCATCACGCTGTACGATACCAAATCAATGGAGCCGACGTTCGGTGCGAATGATTTGATCATCGTGAAAAAGCAAGACTCCTCGGCACTGAAAGAAGGCGATATCATCTCCTTCTGGGGCTTTGTCAGCGGCAGCAAAAGTATTATCACGCACCGTATCGTCGAGGTGAAACAGCTTGACGACGGTACTTACTGTTACCAAACGCAAGGTGATAATAACTCCATGCGCGATCAAGATCCGATGAACGAATTCCGTCAGCCGGACATTTATCCTGAAGATATTATCGGTGTTGTTCAAACGCATATTCCCGGTTTTGGTAATATTTTGAATTTTATCAAAAGCCCGACGGGTATTCTGCTTTGCCTGGTGATTCCGATCGCATTGATTTTCTTGTGGCAGCTTGTTAAGGTGATCAAAATGGCGATGGCGCTTAATCGCGAGAGCCAAGCCGAGAAAAACGCCGAAATGAGCGAGGAAGAGAAGCAAAAGGTGATCGAAGAGTATCTTCGTTCCAGGCAAGAGGCTGCCGCCTCGGTTGAAAACAGTACCAATGCGGACGGTTCCGCTGAATGATAGTTCGTTTTGATTAACAAAGAGAAGTGGGTGAACAGTTATGCAAACATTCTTACCGTTCTTGTATGACTTTTTAAAGGTGTTTTTTGGTAATCTGTGGCAGGGCATTGTCCATTTGGTGATGGTTTTCAATATTCCTGCTTACATCGAGGCGTTCAAAACGCACTATCAGTCCTTTACAGCGCTCGACTGGGTGCTTTCGGTACTGACGGTGATCGTGGTTATCGCACTGCTTGCGGCAATCATCTGGTTGATTTATTTGGTGATTCGCAAGTATATTCGCTTCCGTGAGACGCTTGTCAGTAAAGAGGATATGCTCGAGGAAATCGGTAATCTCAACCGCCAGGTTGTGAAGCTGACTACCGAAAAGGAGCGCCTGCTTGCTATGAAGGTTTCTCAGCTTGGCCTTCGTCCCGAAGAAGCAGAACTTCTTGAGGAAGACGAAGAGAAAGACGCGGAAGGCGCGGATTTCGACGGCCGTTTCTACAAGCTTGCTGCGGTGGATCGTGCTTTTGAAAACTATGTGCCGCCTGTGTACGAAACCGACTTTACACTTGAGCAACTGTGCGATCGCTTCCGTGATTTTGCTTGCTCGCGTATGGGTCTGTATTACAGCAAAAATATCATCCGCCTGTTTATTTCGGCGTTCGGCGCTACACGTTTGATCATTCTGCAAGGTATTTCCGGTACCGGTAAAACCTCGCTGGCGTATGCATTCGGTAAGTTTGTTATGAACGATACCATGATCGCTCCCGTTCAGCCGTCGTGGCGTGACCGTACGGAATTGTTTGGTTATTTCAATGAATTCACCAAACGTTTCAATGAAACCGAAATGCTCAAGAAGATCTATGAAGCAGGTTATAACGACGACACTTATGTCATGGTGCTTGACGAAATGAACATCGCCCGTGTTGAGTACTATTTCGCAGAAATGCTGTCCATTCTCGAAATGCCCGTCCGTGATGAGTGGGTTATCGATCTGGTTTCGGCGGGTTGGCCTAACGATCCGAAGCGTCTTAACGACGGTCGCATCACTCTGCCCGGCAACATGTGGTATGTCGGTACGGCGAATAACGACGACTCGACCTTCGCTATCACCGATAAGGTGTACGATCGTGCTATGCCGATCGATATTAACGAAAAAGGCAAATACTTTGACGCGCCGTATACTGAGCCGCTGCGCCTGAGTGCCAGCCGTTTTGAAGAATTGCTTAACCAAGCGAAAGCCGAACATAAAGTATCGCAAGAAACGCTCGATAAACTGGCAGATCTTGATGATTATGTTATCGCGCATTTCCGCTTGGCATTCGGTAACCGTATTATGAAGCAGCTTAACGATTTTGTTCCTGTGTATGTTGCTTGCGGCGGTACGGAGCTTGATGGCCTTGACTATATTTTGTGTCATAAAATTTTCCGTAAGTTCGAAAGTCTCAACCTGTCGTTCATTCGTGATGAGATCGACGGCTTGATCGCTTATCTCGATAAGCATTTCGGTCGCCAGAATATGAACGAATGTAAAGATTATTTGCGTCGTTTGCAGAAATTATTCTAATGATTAAACCTGTATCGGAGAGGAGGCTCACAGCATCATGTCTGATAAAATTCAAGAGCTGTTTGAGCAATATCATCAATCGTTTTTGACAGCAGTCAACAGTGATGACTTCTTCACCTATTTGATGAATGCTATTCAATCGGGCGACAATGAAATGTCGTTCCTGATGAAAAAACTGAATAAAAACATCGATATGCGGTGGGTGGAAGTGCTGGAAGATTGCATTATCCCTCTCGATACCATTATCCGCAATCCGCGTCGCTTTATCGTGCAGGAAGATGAGATCGTGCCGATTCATCTTTCGAAAAAGGTGACTCCCGATTCGGTGCGTCATCTTGCACAACATACGCACTATATCTCTAAGATTGACAGGGATGAAATTCAACCGAATAAAATTTTGAATGTTAGCCGCGAAGATACGATTGATATTTACGAGAACCGTTTTATTTACACGCTGCTTCAAAAACTCAAAACCTTCCTTGAAAAGCGTACCAATGTTTTGTTTGCTTCGATGGATGATGAAGAAATGGCGCATGTCGTGATGAAGGGTCAATTCTCGCCGCAACAAGGCGAAAATGTGGAGTATACCATTGATTTGTCGACGGTAACGCGCCCGTATATGGGTGGTGATGAGCTGCATCCGCGTCATATGGCGCCGCTTGCGCGAATCGACCGTATCAATCAGTATCTCCAAAGCTTTATGTATTCCTCTTTCGTGAAAGAGATGCGCGGTTGCGCCCTTGTTCATCCTCCTATTATGCGCACGAATGTTATCATGAAGGAACCGAACTTTAAAAAGTGTCTTGCTTTGTGGCAATTCATCGAGGGATATGATGAGATCGGTTATACCATCGAGTCGTTCGAAACCGAGCAGCTTCCTGAAAAAGAATCTCTTGCTGCGCTTTACAGTGGTCTCGCAATGCAATATGTATTCCTTAAACAGAGCGCCGGTCAAATTGAGGAAGCGCCTGCGAAAAAGCCCCGTAAGAAACAGTTGCATCCCAAATTTGTGCAATCGGTCGTGGAAGAAATTGTTCGCGATTTCGATGTTTCCGAAACGGAGGTACATCGCATTTTCCTTGATGAGATCAGCAGGGTAAATGCGCGCAAGGAGAAAGAACGCCAACAGATTGTCGATGCAATCAATATGGCGCTTTTGTGGGATAAGAATCGCCGCATTCAAATCGAAGAAGCCGAACGCCGCAAGAAACAAGAAGAGCGTGAGGCGGAGCGCCGTCGCCGTGAACGCGAAAAGGCGCGCATCGAGAAGCAAAAAGCGCTTGAGAAAGCGAAGAAAGAACGCGAACGCGAGAAAGCACGCATTGCGAAAGAAAAAGCAATCGCTGCCGAAAAAGCGCGCAAAGAAAAAGAGCGTCTTGCTAAAGAACGCGAGCGTGCTGCAAAAGCCAAAGCACTGGCTCTGGAAAAAGAGAAGATTGCCAAGGCAAAGCAGCGTGAGCGCGAGCGTATTGCGCGCGAGAAGGCTGCCGCCCTTGAAAAAGAGCGCATAGCCAAGGAGAAAGCAAAAGAAAAAGCGCGCATCGCTAAGGAAAAAGCCGCTGCGTTGGAAGCGGAGCGTATCGCGAAGGAAAAAGAAAAGGCGCGTATTGCGAAAGAGAAAGCGGCTGCGCTTGAAGCAGAGCGTATTGCCAAGGAAAAAGAGCGTGCACGCATCGCGAAAGAAAAAGCGAAAGCTGAGAAGGAAAAAGCTCTTGCTCTCGAAAAAGAGCGCGCAGCTAAGGCGCGTCAAAAAGAACGCGAGCGTATTGCTAAAGAGAAGGCGATTGCTCTTGAAAAAGAACGCGCTGCGAAAGCACGTCAAAAAGAGCGTGAGCGCATTGCCAAGGAGAAGGCTGCTGCTTTGGAAGCGGAGCGCGTAGCAAAAGAGAAAGAAAAGGCGCGCATCGCCAAGGAAAAGGCAGCAGCGCTTGAAGCGGAACGCGTAGCCAAGGAAAAGGAAAAAGCGCGTATCGCGAGAGAAAAAGCAAAAGCCGAAAAAGAAAAAGCGTTAGCGCTTGAAAAAGAACGTGCAGCAAAAGCGCGCCAAAAAGAGCGTGAACGCGTCGCCAAGGAAAA
>JAZURB010000265.1:0-3358 GCA_045605945.1 Acutalibacteraceae bacterium | reverse complement strand
CGCCGAGGTACGGACGCAGCACTTCGGGAACCGTCACCGAGCCGTCGGCATTCTGATATTGCTCGACGATTGCGGGCATCACGCGGCTGGTCGCCAGACCCGACGCGTTGAGCGTATGCGCCAGATGCACCTTGCCGTCCTCGCCGCGATAGCGGATCGCGCCGCGGCGCGCCTGGTAATCGCGCGCGTTGGACGCGGAGCTGACTTCTTTGTAAATACCCATGCTGGGGATCCACACTTCGATGTCATAAGTGCGCGCCATGGAGAAGGAGCAATTGCCCGCGGCGAGCTTCTCGAGGCGGTAGTGCAGACCGAGCTTCTGCACGAGCGTCTCCGCTTTGCGCACGAGCTCTTCAAACGCCTCGTCGGAGCCTTCGGCGGTGGTGTATTGCACCATTTCCACCTTGTTGAACTGGTGACCGCGGATCATGCCGCGCTCCTCGGAGCGATAGCTGCCCGCCTCGCGGCGATAGCAGGGCGTGTAAGCGATATATTTGCGGGGCAGTTCGTCCGGCGTCAGGATCTCGCCGCGATGCAGGTTAACAAGCGCCGTCTCCGCGGTCGGGAGCATGAAACGCTTCTCGCTGCTGGTCGGGTTGCCGATCCAGTACACTTCTTCTTCAAATTTCGGGAATTGACCCGCGGTGTAACCGCATTCGTAGCCGAGCATGTGCGGCGGCAGGATCATTTCGTAGCCGTCTTTAATGTGCTCGTCGCTGAAGAAATTGTGCGGCGCCCACTCAAGACGCGCGCCCATGCCGCGATAAATCCAGCTGCCGTTACCGCCCAGCTTCGCGCCGCGCTCATAATCGATCAGCCCGAGACCCTCGCACAGCTCCACATGGTTTTTCGGCTCAAAATCAAACACCGGCTGTTCTTTGAAATAATGCACCGCCGCGTTGTTTTCTTTGCCGCCCGCGAGCAGATCCTCATCGGGAAGATTGGGGATGGAGAACATGAGATCCTTTTGCTTGTCCTCAAGCTCCGCAAGCTTCGCGCCGTCCGCTTTGATCGTCTCGGACAACTCTTTCATCTCCGCCATCAGCGCGGTGGTGTCCTCGCCTGCCTTCTTCATCTGCGGAATTTGCTTGGAAGCCGCGTTTTGGCGCGCCTTCAGGCTTTCCACGGCGCCCGTCAGTTGACGGCGCTCCTCGTCGATGGCAAGGATCTCGTCAATCAGCGCATCCAGATCCATCTCGCGCTTTTTCACAGCCGCCTTCACAAAATCGGGGTTGCTGCGTACCAATTTAATATCTACCATAACTTTAGACACTTCTTTCTGTGAAAATTTCAAAATAACAGCGGTTTCCCGCAAATTTATTCTTCAGCAAGCGCTTTGGCAATTGAGCGCAGATCGTCCTCGTTGAAATACTCGATCTGCAGCACGCCGCCTTTTTTACCCTTCTTCACCTTCACGCGGCGACCCATCGATTCGGACAGCGCCAGCGCCGTCTCCTCCTCGAAAGTGGCTTTAAAGCGCGGTGTTTCGCGTTCTGTCTTCGGTGCGGACTTCATGCTTTTGACAAGCGCTTCGGCAGCGCGCACCGACAAATCACGCTCGATGCATTCCTTCGCAGCGGCAAGAATCGTCGAAGGATCCCCCAGCGGCAGCAGCGCGCGCGCATGACCCGCCGACAAGCTGCCGTTTTCCACGAGCGACGCCGTCGCTTCGGGAAGTTTGAGCAAACGCAGCACATTGGCAACCGCCGGACGCGATTTATCCACCGCCGTTGCAACCTGCTCTTGCGTCAAATCGTACTGATCCATCAAATATTGATACCCCTTCGCTTCTTCCATGGGGTTCAAATCCTCGCGCTGAAGATTTTCGATAAGCGCCAGTTCTGCGGTTTCGCGGTCGGTCAATTCACGGATGACCACCGGCACCTCTTTCAGACCCGCCATGCGCGCGGCACGCCAGCGGCGTTCGCCCGCAACGATCTGATAACTGCCATCGGGCATCGGGCGCACGAGAAGCGGCTGCAAAATGCCGTGTTTTTCAATGGATGCGGCAAGTTCGGCGAGCGCCTCATCCTCAAAGTAGTGACGAGGTTGGTCGGGATTGGGGCTGACATCCAGCAAACGCAGCGTGACGGTTTTGCCGCCGTCCTCCGTACTGCTTTCCATCATCAGCGCGTCCAAACCTCTGCCGAGACCGCCTTTTTTCAAAGCCATAGGTTCGCTCCTTCCTTATTTGTTGTTCGCAATCAGTTCCGCGGCAACTTCCATGTAAGCGACAGCTCCGCGGTTGCTGCGATCGTAATAATGGATCGGTTGTCCGAAGCCGGGGGCTTCGGCAAGACGCACCGATCGCGGGATAGGTGTGTTAAAGACCTTTTTCGGGAAATATTTTTTCACTTCCGCTATGACCTGCTGGGTCAAGTTCAAGCGCCCGTCATACATGGTGAGAAGCACGCCCTCGATATCCAGCGACGCATTGTACATACGACGCACACGGCGCACGGTATCCATCAGCTGCGCCAGACCCTCCAAGGCGTAAAATTCGCATTGGATCGGGACGAGCAGGCTGTCGGCTGCGCACAACGCATTGAGCGTGAGCAAACCGAGCGCGGGCGGGCAATCGATCAACAAATAATCGTACTGCGCACGCAGCGGTGCAAGTGCCGCTTTTAAACGATTTTCGCGACGGGACATATCGATCAATTCAATTTCCGCGCCGGCAAGTTGGATGCCCGACGGCAGTAAATCGAGATTTTGAAACGCGGTTTTGACCACTGCTTGTGCAGCGGTTGCCTCACCGATCAGCAAGTCATAGACAGAGGCGCTGTTTTGGCGTTTGGTATGACCCAAACCGCTGGTAGCGTTACCTTGCGGGTCGAGATCGATAAGCAACACTTTTTTGCCCGACAAACCCAGCGCGGAAGCCAGATTGACGGTGGATGTGGTTTTACCGACGCCGCCTTTTTGGTTAACGACAGCAATAATTTTACCCATGCGCACCCTGTCTCCTTTCGTTTTTTCGGTACAAGGGGTATTATATCATAGGTTTTCGCGTAAAAAAAGCCCTTTTTTTGTTTTTTTATGTTTCATGTGAAACATTTTGTGTTTTTGCGTAGTGAAACAGATCAAACTTGCCGCGAAGATAGCAATTCTCCCCCGCCGAGGGAGACCGCGCGCTACAAGATTTTGCTGTGTAGGGAAGGCATTTATGCCTGCCGTCACAAAAGCGGATCGGATAAATCCGTTCCCTACTTGCAAGCGCGTTGAACGGTTTGCCAACCGCATGTGTTGCACTGCAGCCTGTAAACAGGCGAACAAGGCTTCCCCCCACGGGGAAGCTGTCGAGCCGCAGGCGAGACGGATGGGTCTCGGATGAGACTCCGCTCAGTATGACGCGCCG
>JAZURB010000264.1:0-4079 GCA_045605945.1 Acutalibacteraceae bacterium | reverse complement strand
CGCTGGAAGGCGATTTCCTCATCGCTGCTGACTTTGACGGCAACGGCGAGATCAACACTGCCGACGCACGCGACATTCTGCGCGCTTCGCTTGTTGGCTAAAATGGCATAAAAAAGCCGCTTGTTCATTTTGAACAAGCGGCTTTTTTGCGGTTATTTTTTAAGCACCTTCACGATCTCACCGATGATCATGCGGTGATAATCGCTGCCGTTATAATTGCTCTCGAGCGATTCGTCGATAAAGCACGCAGGTGTCATATCCTGCTGATACAGCTTGCGGCAAATTACCACAAGCTCCGCCTCCTCGAAATACGGTGCGGCTTCGTCGAAACGCGGGGTAAGTCCTGTTTCGCGGCATTTGTCCGCATCGCGCCCCGAATGGCGGCCGCAATAGGTCAGCGCCTCGCGGTAATCCTCCGCGAAGAAGCACAGCGCATAGTAACCCTCGCGCTCGATATACTCGAGCGTATAACGCGAGGGTCGCACATACACGGTGCTGACGGGTTTGTTCCACAGCACACCGAGTCCGCCCCAGCTGGCGGTCATCATGTTATGATCGTTTTCCGTTCCCGCGCCGACCAACATCCATTGCTTGCCGATACGCGAAAACACATCGCCGCCCATTGCCGACGGCGCAATTTCGGTGAATTTTGTCATAAAAATCGCTCCTTCCGATTCATTGTATGCAGAGAGAGACGGCACGCATACCATCAGCATCCCCATTGTTTTTTGAGTTTTTTACGAATGAGAATAAAGCAAACAGCGTGCGCAGTCAATGTGATACCCCAGCTGATGGGATAGGTAATATACAGCATGTCAATGCTGTGAAACTGCGGAAGCTGAAACACGGTGAAGATCCACACAAGTCGCAGCGCACACACGCCGATAAGCGAAACGAACATCGGCATGAGCGAATATCCCAGCCCGCGCAGACCGCCGACCAGCACATCCATAATACCCGCCAGAATGATAGACGCCGCCATGATTTGCAAGCGCACCATGCCTGCTTCGATAACAGCAGGATTGGTGGTGTAAATCTGCAACAGCGAGGGGCCGACCGTCAGCAGCAATGTGCTGACAAGCGCACCCGCTGTCGCCACACAGCCGACCGCCGTGCCCATAATGCGATTGATGCGTTCATAGCGTCCCGCGCCGACATTTTGCCCGATAAACGAGATTGCCGCTTGATGAAACGCATTCATGCCGACAAACGCAAAGCCTTCCAAATTAAACGCGGCGGTATTGCCCGCCACCACGATCGCATCAAACTCGTTAATCGAACTTTGGATCACCACATTGGCAATGGAAAAAAGACTGCCCTGCACGCCTGCGGGCAAGCCGATTTGAATCATTTTCACCAGCTTATCCTTGACAATGCACAGCTTTTTGAACGACAGACGAATGGCACCTTTTTCACAGAGCAAACAGATGACCACTGCCACCGCCGACACGGTTTGCGAAATTGAGGTTGCCAAACCGACGCCGAACACGCCCCAATGAAACACGATAACAAACACCAAATTGCAACAGACATTGATCGCGCCGGCAATCATCAAGATGATAAGCGGGCGCATCGTGTCGCCGACGGCGCGCAAAATTGCGCTGCCGAAATTGTAGATCATCGTGGCTGTCATGCCAAGGAAATAGGTGCGCAGATACACCACGGCGAGATCCAGCACACCGGACGGTGTGCGCATCAGCGTCAAAATCGGGCTTGCGAGCGCAATGCCGATGATCGTCAGCACAATACCGCTGATCGCACTGATCACCAGGGAGGTATGCACCGTTTCGCTCAGTTCACGCTCCTGCCCCGCGCCGAAATACCGCGCCACCAGCACATTCGTGCCGATCGACAAACCGATAAACAGATTGGTCAGCAGGTTGATCAGCGAGGTGGTTGAGCCGACCGCCGCGAGCGATTCGTCGCCCGCAAAGCGTCCGACGACCGCTACATCCGCCGCATTAAAGAGCAGCTGCAAGATGCCCGACAGCATCAGCGGCAGCGCAAACAGCAACATCTTTTTAAGAATCGAGCCGCTGCACATGTCCATACTATGATTGGATTTTTGCATCAAAAAAGCCTTCTTCCCGAAAGTTAAAACAATTCCTCGAGGAGCGCTTTGCACCCCTCCTCAATATCCCGATAGGCGGTTTCAAAATCGTCGCTGTACCACGGATCGGCAACATTACCGCCGCGCGGCGTATGATCCATCAGCTTTGTCAGCTTACCGTCGGGATCGCTGCCCAAAATGCGCATCGCGTTGCGCACATTGTTATCGTCCATACAAATCAGATAATCGTATGCCGCATAATCGCTCTTTTTCAGTTGCACCGCGCGTTTACCGTCACAGGAAATGCCGTGGCGCGCAAGCTCGCGCTTTGCAGGCGGATACACGGGGTTACCCACCCCACGGATGATCTCCTCGGTGCTGGTCGCGCAGGAGGCGACCGATGCCCGATCGCCGAGTCCCCGCTCGCGCAGCAACGACGCCATGATAAATTCCGCCATCGGCGAGCGACAGATGTTCCCGTGGCAGATGAATAAAATGCGTTTCATCGGCAATTTTCTCCTTCTCTTTTTCATCGTTAAAGAGTATACTCTTTTTGCAAAGCAATGTCAACGGCAAGTGCATTGCTGTTTTGACAAACCCGCGCAAAAAACGGTCGGATTTCTCCGACCGTTTTCTATTCGGTTTACTGCGCAGGGGCAGGGGTATAATACGGATTATGATAAATCGCGATATAGCCGTTGTCGGCATAATGTTCAAGGTTGCCTTGACGGACAACATCGCCGAAATCGCCGTCCTCCATTTTGGAAACATAGAACTCGATTTGCGCGATATCCTCGGGGTTGCGGGGATCGAGCTTCATGTTCGGGTAATCGTACATCACGGGGATGACATTGCCCTCTGCGCCGACCACGCTGTCTTTATCGAGCGTTTCATGGATAAATGTGATCGATTGATCGAACATTTCCTTATGGTTATAATACCCTTCGATATACCCCTGCGCGCGAGCGATCGTGCGCGGCACAGTGACCGCCACACACAACATCACCGCCGCAACAAGCAGTGCCTTTTGGCGACGCGCGGGCAGCCCTTTCAGCGCAAAGATCGCACACAGGATCACCAGCGCCGCTGTGCCGTAGGTATACTGATAATCGACATCGTATTGCGATTCCCAACCCGAGAGCAGGTTAACAAGCAGCATGGGAGCGAGCAAGAACAGCGTCGATACCTTTTTGGTCATAAACGGCATAAACAGCACGGGCAGGAACATCCACAGCAGGAATTCGAATTTTTCCTTTTGGAACATCAGCGACAGGCTATAGCCAAAGTCCATGATCGTGACCTTGATGATATCCGCGACACCGGCGCCCTCGCCCATATCGAAATCGGAATAGCGATAACCAAACTGCAGTCCTTCGTCGCCGCTGAACACCGCGACCATTTTCAGCGCAAACACAAAATAGACGAGCGCCACGCCGAGCGTGATCGCGCCGTGCTTATACTGCTTCTGATTGATCAGCATGAACAGCGCGATTGCCACCAGATAGATCGCCGCATCTTCCTTGACCGAGCAAAGCAGCAGCGCCGATACATAAAACGGCACATACTGGCGTTTGAGCATAAAATACACCGCGAACAGGATGCACACGGTCAGGAACTTGTTTTCATGAAAATCATAAAAAAGGCCGAAGGACAACGCGGGATAGGTCAGATACAGCGTGCTGATCAGCAACGTCATTTTCGGGCTGAAGCCGAGTTCCTTGGCGATGCCGTACACCGCGAACACGCCGAGTCCGACAAACAGCGTTTGCATCACGCACAGGTATTCGGGGGTGGAGAACACATAATAACCGGGAAGAAGAATATAGAAGAACGGCGAGAAGTGCACCGCAAAATGCGACAGCAGCTTGCCGCGTTCCACCGTTGTGAGCGGCAGTCCCGTTTCCTTCATATAATCAAACATCTGTGCAAAGATGCCGTAATCGAAGGTGTCATAAGTAAACGAGCGGAAACGGCACACGCCCATCCACGAAAGATAGACGGTGAAGATGAGGAACAGAAGTCGGATCGT
>JAZURB010000263.1:0-2269 GCA_045605945.1 Acutalibacteraceae bacterium | reverse complement strand
GTCCTTGAGCGTGATATAGCCAAGGCCGCCCAGACCGACCTCGGGCGAGGTGGCGAATTTCAAGGAATCTTCAAAGAATTTTTTGGACTTGCCTTGGCAGTTCGCCACGATGCCACGCACGGGCTTGCCCTTGAATGCGGGGAAATCCACATCCGCGAAGAATGCGGTCAGATCGCAGATCAGCAGCGGATTGCGCAGGTCGGGTTTATCCGAACCGTAGGTCATCATCGCATCCGCATAGGTGATGCGGCGGAACGGCTTCGGGGTGACCTTTTTGTCGGAGAATTTCACGAAGGTGCCGTGCACGAGATCTTCGCACACATCCAGCACTTCTTCCTGCGTCGCAAACGCCATTTCGTAGTCCAGCTGATAAAACTCACCGGGCGAACGGTCAGCGCGCGCATCCTCATCACGAAAACAAGGTGCCACCTGGAAATAGCGATCAAAGCCCGACACCATAAGCAGCTGCTTGAACTGCTGCGGCGCTTGGGGCAGCGCATAGAACTTACCCGGATGTTTACGGCTGGGCACAAGGAAGTCGCGCGCACCCTCGGGAGAGGACGCCGTCAAAATCGGGGTTTGCATATCGAGGAAGCCTTTTTCTTCCATCGTGTTGCGCAGATAACGAATGATCTGCGAACGCTTGACAAGGTTGTCATGGTTTCTGGGGTTACGCAGATCGAGATAACGGAATTTCAGACGCAGTTCGTCCTTGCTTTGACGCGAGTTGCTTACCTCAAAAGGCAGCATATTTTGGCTCTTACCGAGCACACGCAGCGTGTCCGCCACCAGTTCGACCTCGCCCGTGGCGATCTTATCGTTGACGGTGTCGGGGTCGCGCTTTTCGACTTTACCCTTTACGGTGATGACCGTCTCGCGATTGACATTAGCAAGCAGGCTTTCATCGTGGACGACCACCTGCGTGATACCCGTGTAGTCGCGCAGGTCGACGAAGATAACACCGCCGTGATCGCGCACCACATCGACCCAACCCGCCAGTTCGACGGTCATGCCGACATGTTCATTGCGTATGTCGTTGCAATAATGCGTTCTGTACATAAATTAAAACCTCCCGAAAGGAAAATTCACAAAATAAAAACGCCCCGAGGAATAGAAAGTATCTACTCCTCGGGACGAGTTTAAACAAAAACCCGCGGTGCCACCCGTGTTGATGCGAAAAACGCATCCGCTTTTATATAAAATTGTAGTGGTCGCGCACGGAGTGTTCCCACGCTTACTACTCACCTCAGACGCGCTTGCAGCCGATGACGCATCCTCTCTGGCAGGCTTTCCGAAAAAGCGGAGTCTCCACTAAATATTATATCGATTTTTCCTCCGATGTCAACAGGAAATTTCGGGAAACACTCTTTTTATATAGAGATAGGCAATTTATACAAATTTATAGCCCTTGGTATTGTGCAGCAAAACGGAGAATTGTCCGTTTTGGCCTCTTTTTGCCCCTTTTAGCTGCACAATTTGTCCGACTGGTACGATATTTTTGTCTATTCACCCAAATTTCACATGTCGTTTTAGGCGATATTGTATAAAATTATTGACAGAACTTTAATTATTTGGTATAGTTAGTATAGTAGGAAACTTATGAAAGGCGGCAAAATCCACATGAAAACCAAAATCTCAACAAAATTACTGGCAGTGATGCTCACGTTGGCGATGATGATCGGTGCCTTCAGCGCCGTGATCCCCACCGCTTCGGCGGAGGCGGTCGTTCCGACGGCGATTGTGCGTCAAAATCTGCCGGAATGGAAAAACTACACTTACGGTGACTCGCAAGGCACCCTGTACCGCACGGGCTGCGGCATCTTCGCCACCGTTAACGCGGTCGGTTACCTGACGGGTAACAAAATGAGCGTGACGGAAACGGCAGCATGGGCACATGCGATCGGCGGTTATAACCCCGGCAACACCCATGCGGGCACCTATCGCACCACGCTGTATCCGCGCCTGCAAGCTAAATACGGCGAGCGCTACGGCTTTACGGTGGATTGCGGCTCGAGCAACGACGGCTACTGGAGCAACTCCTATAGCTCCAAGCTGCAAAACCACCTCGCCAACGGCGGTACCGCGATCGCGCACGTGCCCGGTCACTTTATCGCCCTCGTCGGTTACAGCGGCGGCAGCTATCACGTGTATGACAGTTACCCGACCAGCGCACGTCCCACCGGCAGTGGTGATTGCTGGAAGACGCCCGCGCAAATGAACACCGGCAAGCTGAAGGTTGACTGGTTTGTGCTAAGTCGGAGGCCAAGCG
>JAZURB010000262.1:0-5280 GCA_045605945.1 Acutalibacteraceae bacterium | reverse complement strand
CATCGGCAAAACAAACAGCAGCGCCGCCATGACAAGGGCAATACACTTCTTCATAATCTTTCTCTCCTTTTCGGTTGTATCAAAAGCAGGCTTACGCCTAACGAGACGCATCATGTTCACCAACGCGGTCGGCGATGATCGACGCGTAACTACCGTATGCGGCGACGGCACCGTCGGACAACACCAGCACGCTGTCACAAGCAGGACAATCGCGCGGGGTGCGCGCTGTATACACAACGGCACGGTGCGGCGCATTGACGCGGATCGGCGTCTCATCCAAGACAAGGAACGGACAATCTTTATATAAGGCGCGCGCCGCAAGGATCGCATGACGCTGCGACACGGTCGGGGTTAACGGCTCATACAGCGAGACGCTTTCACAGAAACCTCTTTGTGCAAGACACACGCTGACACGCGCAGCATCAAAATCCTTCGCACACGCGACGACCGCACCGAGCGGTTCGGCGAAAAGCGGCGAATCGCAAAACGCAGCCGCAACAAGCGCCCGGTAGTCTTCGGGACGATATTTGCGGATATCGATGCCGTTTAAATAAATCACGCCCTCGGTGGGATCGTATAAGCGGCACAGTAGCATGGCAAGTGTTGTTTTGCCGCTGCCCTCTTCACCGATCACAGCGAGAGTTTGCCCGCCGCGCAGCGTGAAGGACACATCATAAAGCGCCCACGCCGTTTGTCCCGGATAGCGAAAGGATACACGGTCAAAGGTGATCTCATAATCGCTGTCGCCGCGTTTTTCGGTGGTGAGTGAGCCGACATACATTGTGCAAGGGATGTCAAGGAACTGAAACACCGTTTCAAGGCACGGCACATTGGCGCGCGCTTGCTGCACACTTTGCAGCAGGGCGACAGCATCATCCGTCGCACGCACCGCAGCGCCGATATACCAAACCGCAGCACCGAATCCGAAGGCACCGCCGACAGCCTTAAGCACCGCAAACGCAGTGGCAACGCCCCACCACAGCGCGGTGAGCGAGGCGGCAAGCGCTTCGCAAACGCCGACGCTGCCGTATGCCAAGCGGCGTTTGATACCGTTTTTTGAAAAATACGGTTGTTCGGCAGCATACATTTGTCCGACAAGCGAAGCGCGTTTTGTCGTCGATTGCGACGAAGTCGCCGCTGCAAGCAACGCTTCATAAGCGCGGTCGTTTGCCACCACATCGGCAGTCACTGCTGCGCGTTTTCGCTGCGCGGCAACCGTTGCGCCGAAAGCACCGCCGATCATCGCACACCACAGCACCGCCGCAAGCAGCACCCACAGCGGTGAAAACGCACAAGCGGCAACCAACGACCATGCGCATACCGCCGCGCCCAGCAAGCCGAATACGCCGCCGACAAAAGACTGGTAAAGCGCGGGAATACGCACCAAGCCCGCGCCGAGTGCCTGCATATTTTCTTTGGCTTTCAAAAGCAGCTGCGCCGTTTCGGGATCGGCAGCCGCAGCGGGATCCAAAGCAAGCAACGCATCCATAAGCAATCGGTCGGTACGGCGATACACCCACTCCCACCGCATTTCCTTGCGGCGTTTCAGGATGCCGCCAAGCAACACAAATACCATTTCCGCCGTTACGGCAACCGCTGTCCATATCCACACAGCAGAAGCGTCTGCGCCGTCGAGCACGCGATCGAACACCTGTGCAAAAAGCCACAGCGTGATATACGGTGTCAATGCGGTAACAGCGGCATGGGCGGTAATCAGCGGAAACAAGCGGGGAATTTGCCGCGCGATCAAGCGCATCCCGCGCAAGGTAAGCGAGAGTGTCGTTTTTACGGAAGGGACATCAGCCACAGCTCTCGCCTCCTTCCAATACAGCACGCACACGCCGCACGGCGATCAGATCCGCACAGAGCGTTTGTGCATCGTCAACGGCAAAAGCAAGACTTTGTGATAATCCGCCGACGGCAGCAAACACCAATAAAAACAGCGATGGCTCCATGCCGCCTTGTAACGCCTTGAAAACCGGCAATCCATACACCGCGCCGCCGCAAAGCAGCGTCAACAAGGCATCGACAAGCGTGAACACGGTATATACGCAGCAGCGGCGTTTCAGAAAAGCCTCCATCGCAGTGGCGGCACTGTCATAAACAGCGTTCAGCCACGGGCGAAGCGAAAACATCGTTATATCCGCCGCAAAGCGCCCCGACAGCACCGCTGTCGGTACCCGTGCAAGCTGTTCGTCAAGTTCCCGTTCTTCGTCATTGCGGCGATTTTTCCACGCTGTCACTGCAAAATGTGCCGCCGCGCGCAATATTGTTGCCGCAGCGGTAATAAGAAGAAGCCATCCGAAGTTTTTTGCAAGGATAATCGCGCAAAATGCTGCGCCGAGCAAATGCGCGCCGAGCAGAGAAAACGCTTGCAGGCTTCGCACAAGCGGGGCGTTTACATGCGTGCCGCACACGCGCAATGCTTCCGCGCGGGTCGCTTCATCACCATGCTGCGCATGTGCGGCGACACGCGTACATGCACGCATACGCAGATGATCGCGTTTCATAAAAAACACGCCGTCCATATATTTCCACAAAAACCGCGCAGCAAAGACCGCCGCTGTAATACCGACAATCATCGGCAGCACCGCTATCGGCTTTGCCGATGTCTGAGCAATTTGTACTGCCGCAGGCAATGCGATCCACGCGCCGATATTCATCGCGGCGCCGAGCACGCTCAGTAGCAATGCACACAGAATTGTGCGCGGTGCTAGCTGTCGTGCCAATTGCCGCAAAAACGCCAAATCGGAGAAGAACGCGCCACGCGGATTGTTCGATTGTTTCATGCGTTTTTCCCCTTCCTTTCTTAAAAATACTATAACATAAAACGTCCCCAAACACGCATGTTTGGGGACGAACGGTAATTTTACGGTGACGAACAGTTCAGCGGTCTTGCTGCGGCAACAAGATTTCGGTTGTGAAAGCACCGTCCTCGCTGCCGCGGCGAATATAGCCGTCATGACGCGCCACAAGATGATCAATCTGTACCAGACCCAGTCCATGCCCATCGCCCTTGGTGGTCGCAAAACGCTGACCGATCTTCGGCTGTTTTTTCACGGCGGTGAAGTTGGTGAACGAGATATACAGCTGTGTGTTTTTCATATCCATATACACACGAATGAGCCGCTTTTCGGGCGGCAGCGCCATGCTCGCTTCAATAGCATTGTCGAACAAATTACCGAGGATCGCACACAGATCCAGTTCGGAAATCGACAGCGCAACAGGAATATGCGCATCTGCTTTGACGGCAATTCCTTTGGAACGCGCCAGCGAAATCTTACTGTTTAAAATCGCATCGGTCATCGCATTGCCGGTTTTGATCGCCGTATCAACGGTATTCAACTCCGTATCGAGTAGATCCAGATATTTTTCAATTGCGGCAATATCGCCGCTCGCAGCATACGCCTTCATGGTTTGAATATGGTTGCGGTAATCATGACGCCAGCCGCGCATTTGCCGCATCATGTTTTCCACTTCCGCATAATGGGCATCGAGCAGCTCGCGTTGATACGCGGCGATGCGTTGTTCCATGCGTTTTGTCGGCATTTCGGCGCACCTCCTGTTTACATTCGCTCAATAATGGCGCGGTTGACCGCTTCATACATGCCGCGCGACAGCGGCACACGCTCGCCGCCCGCAAGCCACACTTCGTTTTTGGTGACACGACGCACAAACGAGAGATTGACGACAAACGAGCGCCCCGTGCGCGCAAAACGGTCATCCAGTTGCGCACGCAGATCGGATAACGATTTTTTCAAGGTGATGTCCTCGCCTGCGTGGATCGTGACATAATTGCCGCTGACCTCCAGCCAGCGGATTTCATGCAGCGGCAGCCGCAGCGTTTCGCCGCCGACCTCTAAGACAAGGCATGTTTCCTGCTTGCCGAGAACATCACGCGCTTTATCCAGCACCGCAAACAGCTTTTGCGTGTTAAGCGGCTTGATCAGATAATGCAACGCCGATACATCATAACCCTCGGCAATATATTCCGTGTAACCCGTGATAAACACAATGACAGCGGTTTCGTGCTGCGCGCGCAGCGCTCCCGCAAGCTCCATCCCACTCATGCCCGGCATCTCGATATCCAACAGAAAGATATCAAACGCCGCTGTATCTTCAAACAGCAGCGTCTCAGCAGAATGAAATGTGCGCACCGCGACCGTAACATCCGCCTGCGCGGCCCATGTTGTTACCAAGTTTTTGATATATTCGCTTTGTGCCTCGTCATCGTCGCACACCGCCACGCGATACGCCATTCTTCTCACCTCGGTTTCATCAAGTTCATGTTCAATGTATCACACTTATGCTTATTTTGCAAGGGAGGGCGTTCTTTTTCATAAGATTTACAATTTTTTTACCCTTCGATTTTCCGCTTGCAAACCGCAGGTCAGCGTGTATATAATGATAACATACCCCACTGAGCAAGGAGGATGCCTTATGAAGCGTTGGCTGTGCCTTATGTGCATTGCCGTGATGATGTTGACAATGAGCGGTTGCGCACCGCTGTATCTCGTGCTGGATGAAGTCGTCGGCAACGATACGGTGGCTGCCGCCGAAGCGATATCACGCATCGGATTTTCCAACGGCGAAGTAACAGAGACCGACAATATCGTAACGCTTGACGAGTTCGAAACCTGTGCAATCGGATACGACGATTATCGCTGTTCGGTATTGTTTGACACCCTCGCGGATAATGAAAAAACCGTGTACCGCGCTTTCGAATATGCCTTGGAAAACGAATACACCAATATATTGATCGATGAAAAGCTGCTTAGTGATCCGGATCGCTTGGGGGATATCTTATATTTCCTCTCGCTGGATTCGCCGCTGCTCGAACAAAACCTGCGCTATGAAACCGGCACCTTTACGTTACCCTACACCGTGAGTATTCTCGATTTGTACACCCGCAGCGCTTCCTTTACGGGTGTATATGTGTCGGTGGAGAATTTCTCACGACAATGGTGGGAACCGAAGATGCGCGCGCTGCAAAAAGCAGAAGAGATCATTGCGGCGATGCCCGAGGAGCTATCCGAAGCGGAGCTCGCCGAAGAAATTTATCGCTACATCGGCGAACATGTCACCTACGAGCTGTATGACGAAGATGCGGACGGCGAGGTATTCCCCTATTTGTCCGATGCACTCATCGGCGGTAAAAGCCAATGCGACGGCTATGCCAATGCGCTGGCGCTGCTGTATAAGCTGGCGGGTTTCGAATGTGTGGAAAAGCAGTATTCAACCGATACCGCCGACGAGATGGGACACACTTGGAACTGCGTG